>NZ_JBEZUZ010000061.1:0-46734 GCF_040636735.1 Streptomyces sp. NPDC035033
CGCCCGCGCCCGCCCCCCCCGGCGGGCGCGCCCCGCGGCCGCCCCGGGCCCCCGCGGCGGGGGGCCCCCCCCCCCGCCGGCCCCCCCCCGACGTCACCGACCTGGCGCAGAAGATCGGCCGGGCGTACGGCGCCCGGTAGAGCCCCGCGCCCACGGCGGGCGGTGACCACCCGAGACCTCGCGGCCGCTACTTGGTGGCCATCAGCAGGTACTCGTGCGACCGATTGGTCAGCATCGGGTCGTCACCGCCCGCCGGCCGCTCGTACAGGTGGATGCGCTCGTCGCCCAGGGTGAGGTGGCGTCCCAGCACCCGCGCCGCGTCCCAGGCCAGCGGAACGAACCGGTCGGCGATCCGGCGGTTCTGGACCGCGATCACGGCCCGGGCGCCCGCCCGCATGGTCCGCGCGATCGCGCCGAACGCCTCGTCCAGCGCGCCGAGGTAGTCGTCGTAGTCGCGCAGCGCGTAGAACTGCGCCCCGTCGGTGGCGTCCCGGTTCAGATCGGTGCCGAAGTACGGCAGATCGCACAGGACCAGGTCGACCGAGCCCGCCTCCAGCGGAGGCTTGCGCGCGTCCCCGCAGACCATCTCCTGCCCCGGATAGGCCGCCAGCCGCTTGCGGGCGTCCTCGGCGCGCTCCTCGTCCACCTCGATGCCGAACCCGCGCCGCCCCTCCACCGAGGCCGCGACCAGCGTCGTCCCCCACCCGGCGAACGGGTCGAAGACCAGCTCCCCGGGTGCGCTGAGCTCCCGGATCAGCGGCCGCAACTGGCTGACCAGACCGGCCTGCCCCGCCGCCTCGGGAAGCGCGTGCTCCGGGTCCTCTCCCCCGAGCACGAGCCAACTGGCAACCCCCACCGGAAATCACGCATCCTTTCGCGTTCCCGGCCGCGGTCTGGGCGCCGCGGGACACCGGGAACGCCATGCTACTCAGCGGGAACAGCCGTTCGGGTGATCTTCGGGAACTCAACCCCGTTTCCCCGCAAGGGACTTCGGGACGGTGCCCGGGGCCGGCCCCGGGCACCGGTCAGGACGGGGCCTCGCGGACCCATCCGGACTCCAGCAGGGCGTCGAAGAGCCGCCCGGAGACCGCCGGGTCGATCTCGCGTTCCAGCGCGAGGGAGGTGTCGTCGACGATCTCCCCGCGCGTGCGGCGGCCGTCGGCCCTGATGGCGAAGTGGAAGAGCATCGACAGACAGTGCTTGTCCGCGGCGATCAGGTCGGCCAGCTCGGCGCGGGTCCCGGGCGGCAGGCCGCCCATCATCTCCCGGAGGTTGAGCGGGCCGGGCCAGTGGGCCGCGACGGCCGGCCCCTCCGGCCGGAGGGGCGTACGGGCCCCGGACGGCCGGGGCTCCCCGGCCGCCAGCGCGGTCAGCGCCTCGCACCCGGCCTCCACCCGCGTCAGGTACCGCCGCGCCCACGGCGCCCCGTGGCGCGAGGCCACCGTGCGGGCCCTGGTGCGCTCCCGAGCGCACCAGCGGTCCACGATCCGCGCGAGGCCCTCCCGGTCCGGACCGCCCCCGGCGACGGTCTGCGCGAGCGCCGCGGCGGCGGCCGTGGAGCGCAGCATCTCGATCGGTGACACCTTGTCCGGCGCGTCGCCCGCCGAGTGGTTGAACCGGTCGTCGGGATGGCAGAACTGGACACCCGGCCGCCCGATGCCGGGGTCGGCGTAGAGGGCGTGGTCGGAGAAGCCGAGGAAGGGCGACGGCCGCCAGCTTCCGGGGTGGTCGGCGGTGGCCGCGAAGACCTCCTCCACGAAGTGCTCGGCGAGCGGCCCGAGCAGCGAGGGGACCAGGTCCGGGGGGCGCTCCACCACGAAGGGCGAGGCGCAGCGGGCCTGGTCCTCGCCCACCATGTCCAGATTGATCACGGCGTCGGGGAGCCGGCGGCCGCCGGAGCCGAAGCACTGGTGCAGCACGGCCGCCTGGCCCAGGAACTCCGGCCCCCAGAAGAACCGGACGGACCCGCGGGTGCCGAAGCGGGCGTCCTGCCTCCGCGCCGCGGCGAGGGCCGACGCGACGCCGAGCAGGGCCGCCACGCCCGAGGCGTTGTCGTTGGCCCCGGGGCGCGGGTGGCACAGGTGCGCGGTGAGCCAGACCTCACCGGCGTCGGGGTCCGTGCCGGGCAGCACACCGGAGACCACGGGCATGGCGGCCGAGCGGTCCACCGCGACGGTCATCAGGGCCCGGCCGCCGCGGTCCGCGGCGGCGGCGATGCGGGCGAGCTGGGCCGGGGTGACGCTGAAGGCGGACAGGGGGCTGCCGGGCGGGAGTTCGATCCGCCCCGGATGGGGCGCCTCGTGCGTGCCCTTCCACGGGGCGTCGGTGACGAAGCCGACGGCGCCCGCGTCCTGGAGCTCCCGCAGCATGCGGGCGTGGCCGAAGGCGGACCGCTCGACCACGGCCAGCGCGCCCGCCAGTCCGTGACCGCCGCCCGGGCCCGGCCGGCCCCCCGCCCCTCCTCCGATCCGGACCAGCCTGACGTCGCGGCCGCCCGGTGCGGTGGGTGCCGAGTAGGTGGCGACGGAGAAGGGCTGCTCGGCGTGGTCGACGCGGAGGATCCGCTCGGGACCTTCGTGGACGTCGAGGACGGCCGTGAGCGGGGTCCAGGAGACGGGCGCGCGCCACGTCCACCACTGCGCCTCGCCGTCGGCCGCGTACTGGTCGATCCCGACGTCGGTCAGCCCCGCGGCCTCGGCGGACTCGGCGACCAGCTCCGCGGCCCGCTCCAGTCCGGTCGAGCCCTGGTAGCGGTCGTGGCGGCAGACGCGCTCGACGTGGCGCGTCACCTCGTCGAGCGGGACCAGGCGCAGGCACCGCTCCAGGAGGCCGTCAGTCATGGGACCGCCCCTGCTCCAGTTGCCGCACGAGGTCCTCCGCCCACCGGGCGATGTTGTTGAGCACCGAGCTCCCGGAGTACGGCCGCGCCGCGCTCAGCTGGAAGAAGAACAGCCGCTCGACCGGGGCGCCGAGCACGGTGACGCGCGGTTCCACGGTGCCGTCCGCGCGGACCGCCCGGAAGTCGCGGGTGACGTCGACGGCCCCCGGGACGAAGTCCTCCTCGGGCGTGGCACCGGGGTTGCGCCACTTCCGTACGAGACCGCGGCGGAGCAGGCGGGCGTAGAGCGGCCGGACGTCGTGGTCGGCGTCGAAGGCGTGGCCCTTGCCCTCGACCAGGTACGCCACGGCGCGTTCCGTGCCCGTCTTGGTGCCGCGCAGCAGGAAGCCGCCGTCCGCCGCCGGTTCGACCAGGGGCGCGGGGCCCACGCTCACGTCGACCAGTCCGGCCTCGACGAGGGCGAGGACCTTCTTCATCGCCTCCAGGCCGGTGCCGTTCGACATGCGGGTGTAGTGGCGCAGGTGCTTGCCCAGGAAGGAGCGGTGCGAGGCCGCCGTGAGCCCGCCGTAGTCGATCGCGGCGGAGAAGGTGGAACGCAGGTCGCGCCAGACTCCGTCGCAGGCGGCCTTGGTGGGGTTGCGCAGGTTGCCCTGGGCGGCGGCCCGGTGGTCGCGGCGCATGTGGGCGACGATGCCCCGCCGCCACGCGTCGCCGTCCTTGGTGTCCTCGGGCCCCAGCGGTTCGAAGAACCGCTCCCAGTCGAAGCGGTGGTCCCACGGGTCCGCCGAGTGTCCCCAGGGCGACGGCTCGACGGCCGGCTCGCCGAAGACGGTCGTCCTGAACGCCTCCGCGGCGTCCGTCGCCGCGTAGGGGGCGCAGTGGTCCGGCACGGGCTCCCCCGCGGCGGTGCGGGCCACGTACTCCGCCACCCGCTCGAACTCCCGCTGCACCGGCTCCATGAGCCGGTTGACCGCGGCGTCGGCGGTGCCCCCGGCGCCGTCGAGGAAACGGCGGTAGCGGGCCTCGGCCGCCCGGGCGATCAGCGCGCCCGCCCCGGCGCCGAACAGGGTCGCGTGGTAGACGTACGCCATCTCCAGGACGACGAGGGGGAAGACGTGGTCCTCGAAGTCGAGCTGCCGCACCTCGCCGTCGCGCAGCCGCCGCGGTGTGCCGGCCCCGAGGCGGAGCGCGTCGATCGCCTCGGGGGTCAGGAAGCGCGCGGAGTGTTCGAGGCCGGCGTGCGTCCGCCCGGTCTCGTCGGCGGCCTTGGCGTTCTCGGGGCGGGCCCAGGTGAACATCCCGCTGGGGCTGACGGGGACGATGACGGCGGGCTCGCGGCCGCTGGGGCGGTAGGTGAGGTCGTCCAGCGGTCCGCCGTCGCCGCGCGGGACGAAGGTGCCGCCGCGGCCCTCGGTGAGGTGCAGCAGCAGGTCGACCGAGGTGAGGCCGAGGCCCAGCACCCCCACGGCGGAGCCGGCCGGAACGGTCTCGGGGGTGATGTCGGCCAGCGGGTACGCGCTGGGCACGTAGCGGTCCGGGGCGTGTTCGGTCAGCAGCGCGGCGGTGGAGCCGGGGGCGGGCCGGTTGCGCGAGTGCCCGGTGACCAGCAGCAGGTGGTCGGCCTCGACGGCCGGTCCCGCGCCGTCGTGGTGCACCAGGAACGCCGCGCCGTCCCCGACGGGCTCGACGTCGGTGACCTCGGCGGCGATCAGGTCGACGGTGACGCCGGGGACGGCCCGCAGCAGCGCGGTGTAGCGGCGGAACATGTCGCGCAGCGCGTGGCCGTGCAGATGGCGGCGGGGGGTGTCGGTGGGCCGGACGTCGTACTGCTCCTCGCCCGTGCGGGCGAAGGCGTCCCGGGCCCACTCGGCGAAGGTCGGGCGCAGCCGCCGGGGCAGCAGGTGGCTCGCCGCGGCGGTGGACTCGTCGGCGGCGAAGGCTATCTGGCTGGCCACCCGGTTCAGATAGCTGGTGGGCACCTGGTCGTCGCTGTGGGTGTCACCGGCTCCGAAGCGGCCCGACCGCTCGAACACGGTGATCCGCACGGGGTGCGCGGCCCCGGTGTGCGGCAGCAGGGCGGCGAGCCGCTCCAGGGCGTAGGTGCCCCACGGCCCGCCGCCGACGATGACGACGTGCCGGGCCGTCATACGGCGACCGCCTCGGTGCCGAGCGCCGGACGCCGGTCCGTCACGCCCGCCACGGATTCGAAGGCCTGGCCGATCCGCAGCAGCTTCCGCTCGTCGAAGTGCCGGCCGACGATCTGGAGGCCGAAGGGCAGCCCGTCGCGGGAGAAGCCGGCGGGCACGACCAGGGCCGGATGGCCGGTGACGTTGAAGGGCGCGGTCTGCACGGCGACCGCCAGGCTCGGCGGCGGCCAGTCCTGCGGGAAGTCCGTGAAGGGGGCCGGCGCCGAGAGGGCGACGGTGGTGATGAGGGCGTCGTACCGGCCGAGCGGCCCGTCGTTCAGCTGCCGGGTCAGCTCGTGGCGGACGCGGGTGGCCTGGATGTAGTCCGCCGCGGTCAGGGCGGCGCCGCCGGCCAGCCGCTGGTAGGTGTAGCGGCCGTAGTCGCGCGGCCGCTCGCGCAGGTCCCGCTCGTGGATGGTGTACGCCTCGGCCTGGAGGATCACCCGGCCGCACGCCTTCATCAGCTCGAAGTCCGGCAGGGCGACCTCCTCGACGACCGCTCCCAGGGACGTGAGCCGGGCGGCCGCCGCGTCGACGGTCTCCAGGACCTCGGGCGAGACGCCCTTGGAGTCGGCGAAGAACGCGCGGGCGTAGCCGATGCGCAGGCCCTCCACGCCCTTGTCGAGGTCGAGGGTGTAGTCCTCGCGCGGCCGCCGGACGCTGCCCGGGTCGAGCGGGTCGTGCCCGGCGATGACGTTCAGGGCGAGCGCCGCGTCCCGGACGTTCCAGGCGAGGGGGCCGACGTGGTCGAGCGAGTACGACAGCGGGTAGACGCCGCGCCGGGACACCAGGCCGTACGTCGGTTTGAGGCCGACGGTGCCGCAGTTGGCGGCGGGCGAGCGGATGGAACCGCCGGTGTCGGAGCCGATCGAGACGCGCACCAGGCCCGCGCCGACGCAGGCACCGCTGCCGGCCGAGGAGCCACCGGTGAAGTGCTCGGGGTTCCACGGGTTGCGGGCGGGCGGGGTCGGCAGGTCGAAGCCGGGGCCGCCGAAGGCGAACTCCGCGAGGTTCGCCTTGCCGACCAGGACGGCGCCGCCCTCGCGCAGGCGCTCCTCGACGAACGCGTCGCGCTCGGGGAAGTGCCCCAGCATGAGCCGGGAGTTGGAGGTGGTCTCGACGCCGACGGAGTCGATGATGTCCTTCAGCGTGTACGGGATGCCGTGCAGCGGTCCGCGGTCGACGCCGCGGCGCAGCTCCTCGTCCGCGCGCTCGGCGTCGGCGACGGCCCGCTCCGCGGTGACCGACACCAGCGAGTCGATCAGCGGGTCGACGGCGGCGATCCGCTCCAGGGTGTGCGCGGTCAGCTCCTGGGAGGTGAGGGAACCGTCGCGCATCGCGGCGCCGGCCTCGGCCACCGACAGCTCGTGCAGGGGCTTGTTCATGCGCTCAGTCCTTCCCCGGACCGGTTTCGAAGGTGAACACGTGCGCGGGCTCGTCCTCGGGCGCCAGGTCCGCCGTGCGCAGCAGGGCGGTCATCCGCTTCAGCTCCAGGTGGACCGCGAGGACGCCCGGACGCAGGTCGTCGGGTATGTCGTGGCCGTGCAGGGCCATCTGCCGGTCGAACTCCCGCTCCGCGGCCGTCCGCGCGGCCTCGGCGGTCCCGAGGGCCTCGCCGCTCACCGGGCGGGGCCTTCCCCGGCCGTACGGACCCAGTCCACGGAGGTGGGCGCGGGCAGTGAGCCGCCGTAGCCCTTGCGTTCCACGGCGAGCACCTCGGTGGCGACGCGGACGAAGTCCCACCGGTCGATCGCCGGGTCGTGGGGGCTGACGATCGCGCTCAGCTCCTCGAACGACATCCCCTCGCCGCCGACGGACCCCTGACGCAGCCGCTCCATGTCGGCGGCGGCGATCCGGCCCGACGCCTCCAGCCGGTCCAGGGCCCGGTCGAGGTCGAAGTCGTTGCCGGGGTAGAGCTCCTCCAGCCGCGCCACCTCGGCGCGGGCCCGCTCGGCCAGGTCGCCGGAGAAGTCCCGCCGCACCTCGGTGAAGAGGGTGCGGCGCTCGTCGCGGTCGAGGAAGATGCCGATCTCCCGGACCAGGTCGGCGGGCTCGTCCGCGACGTGGTTGAAGTTGATGACCCGGTTCGGCGGTTCGAGCACGGAGCGCAGCGCCTCGGGGCCGCGGTCCGCGGGGTTCGCCGAGCCCTTGAGGTCGGAGAGCCGGACGGAGGCGGGGATCACGCCGTCGTAGCGGTCGTCGCGCAGCATCAGCAGCACCGTCTCGGTGGCGCCGTGCATCAGGGAGCACAGCGCGAGGCGGTCGGTGGTGTAGACGTTCCAGTCGTAGCGCCACACCTCGCGCATGGAGTGCCGGTTGAGGCGCATCCGGGCCGTGCCCACGACCGTGAAGCCGTTCTCCTCGAAGAAGTCGAGGGTGCGCTCGGCGCGTCGGGCCACCAGGCCGTCCGGCTTGAAGTTGAACAGCGCCACCCGGCTCAGCAGGTCGAGCGCCCCGTCCCCGAGGACGTCGTCGGCGTCGGCCCAGGCCTCGCGGAAGTAGAGATCGTCGGCGAAGAGGTCGCGCTTGCGCGGGGAGCGGGTCAGCGCGTGCCAGGCCCGGTCGTCGGGGATCTGGTCCGTGGTGGTGATGCGGTGCATGAACACGGGGGTCTTCCTTCCGCGGACCGGCTCGGGATCCGCCGGTGGCTGCTGTTCGGTGACGCCGCCCGGGGAGGGCGCGCGGCGCCAGTCCTCGGGGTTCGGATTGGTCAGTACCTTCTCGGCGCCCGGTTCGTCGCAGACGACGTGGGCGGCGCCGAGGATCGCCAGGTCCCAGGGGTCGACGGGCAGGTCCGTCTCGGCCGCCAGCCGGTAGAAGGACCGCCACGGCACCGGCCGGCCGGCCTCCGCCGCAGCGAGGTGTTCCAGCAGGCGCGCTCCCGGCGCGTCGGGGACGGTGCCGGCCGCGCGGCCCTCGCGCACCGCGGCCGCGACCCGCCGGGCGGCGGGCCCGGCGTCCAGGGAGCGGCCGCCGGCCGACCGGTCCCGCAGCGCCGCCTCCAGCATGGCGGCCCCCTCGGCGGTCGGGCCGCCGGCCAGCGCGGCGAGGGCGCGGCGGCGGGCGGGGCCGTCGAGGAGCAGGCCGAGCTCGCGCAGCAGATCGGCGGGCTCGTCGGGGACGTGGACGTAGCTGAAGACCCGGTTGGGCTGGCCGAGCCGATCGCGCAGGCTGCCCTTGGCCTGGGCCGAGAGCGTGGCCGAGCCCTTGAGGCCGCTGAGCCGTACGGTGCCGGGCAGGTCGTGGCCCGCGCCGCTGCGCAGCAGCAGGAGCAGCGCGGTGCGGCCCGGGTGGACGGCGTCGTTGACGGCGAGGCGGTCGAGGGTGGCCGAGGTGAGCTGGAAGCGCCACAGCTCCCGCCACAGGGTGCGCGTGAAGCGGACCTCCTCCACGCCGACGAGCTCGAAGTCGTGCTCGCGCAGGAAATCGACGACCGGAGGCAGCTTGCCGGCCGCCATCCCGTCCGGCTTCAGCATGATCATGGACGAGTTCCAGAGACCGTCGTCGAGGTCCGCGCCGAACGCTTCCTCGGCGTCCGCGAGCCCTTCCCGGAAGTAGGTCTCGCGCTCGTAGAGGCGCGCCTTCGCCTTGGTGCGGGTCATCAACTGCCACTCGGGCATGGGGCTTTCCTGTCTGTACCGACTGCGAGGTCCAACTGCAGCACCGATCAGATCATGTCCGGTGCGGGTGCGGAGGTCATCCGCCCGACGCGGCCCGCCGGGCACCGCCGGCCTCTTCCAGCGTGAAGACCGGCTCGGCGCCGTCCGTGACGACGTCGGGCGTGACGGTGACGCGCACGACGTCCCGCAGGGAGGGGATGTCGTACATGGTGGGGATCAGCGACTCCTCCAGGATGCCCCGCAGTCCCCGCGCCCCGGTCTCCCGGCGGATCGCCTCGTCGGCGATCACCTCCAGCGCCTCCGGCTCGAACTCCAGCTGCACGCCGTCGAGTTCGAAGAGCGCCTGGTACTGCTTCACCGGCGCGTCGCGGGGTTCGGTCAGGATGCGGAGCAGGTCGTCGCGGTCCAGCTTGCGCAGCGCCGTGATCACCGGGAAGCGGCCGATGAACTCGGGTATCAGGCCGAACTTCACCAGGTCCGCCGGCGTCACCCCGGCCGCGCCCGTCCGGTCGGGCCGGTCCTCGGGGACGAGGGCGCCCCCGAATCCCATGCTGCCGCGCGACTGCCGCTTCGTCACGATCTCCTCCAGACCGCTGAAGGCGCCGGCCGCGATGAACAGGATGCCGGAGGTGTCGATCCGCACGGGCTCCCGGCTCTGGTAGCCGCGCCCCCGCACCGCCTGGGCGCCCCGGTCCCCGGAGGACAGCGTGACGACCGTGCCCTCGAGGATCTTCAGGAGGGCCTGCTGGACGCCCTCGCCGGAGACGTCCCGGCCCCCGGTGGCGGACTGGGGGCTGCGGGCGAGCTTGTCGACCTCGTCGAGGTAGACGATGCCGGTCTCGGCCTTGCGCGGGTCGTTGCCCGCCGCGTGCAGCAGCTTGGAGAGGATGCTGTCGACGTCCTCGCCGACGTAACCGGCCTCGGTCAGGCCCGTGGCGTCCACGGCCACGTACGGCACGTCGAGCACCCGGGCCAGGCTCTGCGTGAGCAGCGTCTTGCCGGAGCCGGTGGGGCCGAGCAGCAGGATGTTCGACTTGGCGAGCTCCACGCCGGCCGCGCCGAGGGCGGCGGCGCGCCGGACGCGCTTGTAGTGGTTGTAGACCGCCACGCACAGCGCCCGCTTGGCGGTGTCCTGGCCGATGACGTATCCGTCCAGGAAGCCGCGCAGCTCCCACGGCCGGGGCAGCTCGGAGCCGTCGGAGCCGCCCTGCGCGGCGCCGCGGGCCTCCTCGACCGCCTCGTTGCACAGCTCGACGCAGCCGTCGCAGATCTGGACGCCCGGGCCCTCCACCAGCTGGGTCACCTCGTCGGCCCGCTTGCCGCAGAACGAGCAGGCGAGCTGGGGCTTGCCGCTACCGATGGACGTCATGGGTCCCTCCTTCAGAGCTCGTACGGCACCGGTACGGGCCGGCCCACGAGCCGGTGGACCAGTCCGTCGAGCAGTCCGCGTGTGCTGACGACGATCTGCGGGATGCCCAGCCGCTCCATGGCGGTGAGCAGGATGAGCCCGCCCGCCGGGACGACGTCCGCCCGGCCCGGCTCGATGACCTCGATGGCGGCGCGCTCGGAGCGGTCCGCCCGGAGCAGCCGCTCGCCGGCCGCGCGGACGTCGTCGACGCCGAGCCGCAGCCCGTGCAGCCCGTCCCGGGTGCCGCGCACCACCGCCGCCAGCGTGGTGACGGAGCCGCCGACACCGACGAGTACGGGCGGGGGGCCCGACGGCAGGCGGGCCGCCGCCCGGTCGAGGGCCGCCTCGGCGTCCCGGCGCACGGCCGCCACGCCCTCGGGCGTGAACCGGTCCACCAGGCCGTCGGGGCCCGTCAGGTGCCGCTCGGTCAGGCGGACGGAGCCGATGTCGAGGGAGACCGCCGTGCCGACCTCGTCGGTGCCGACGACGAGCTCCGTCGACCCGCCGCCGATGTCGAGCACCAGACGCGGGCCCGGACCGGACCGCAGGCTGCCGGTCGCGCCGGCGAAGGACAGGCGGGCCTCCTCGTCGCCGCTGATCACCTCGGGCACCACGCCGAGGATGCGCTCCACCCCGCCGAAGAACGCCTCGCGGTCGGCCACGTCCCGGGTGGCGGAGGTGGCGACGAAGGCGAGCCGTTCGACCCGCAGCGCGCCGACGACCTCGGCGAACTCCTCGCAGGCGGCGAAGGTGCGGCGCAGCGCCTCGGGCGCGAACCGTCCGGTCCGCCCGACGCCCTCGCCCAGCCGCACGATCCGCGACCGCCGGGCCAGCTCGGTCACCTCGCCGGTGCGCTCGTCCCGCTCGGCCACCAGCAGCCTGATGGAGTTGGTGCCGCAGTCGACGGCCGCCCCTCGTGTCACCACGTCCCCGTCCCCGTCCGTTCCGTACCGTCCGCCGCCGCCGCCGTCAGACCGTGATGACCGGGAAGCGCGGGTGGTCCAGCGGCTTGTCGATCTCCAGGTCCAGGCCGTCCGTACGGTGGTTGGGCGCACCGGTGAAGCGGGCGGCCGGCGGCAGCCACTGCGTCGTGTAGACCCAGCGGGGGCTGTCGGTGGTGTTCGGCGGGGCGTAGTGCGTGATGCCGAGGTGGTGCACGGTGGCGTCGCCGGGCTTCAGGTGCAGCGGCGGCGACGCCTCGAACTTCTCCGCCACCCAGGGGTTCTCGTCCAGCAGGTTGATGCCGTCGTGCCGGTTCAGGTACCGGCCGAGGGAGCCCACCTGGTGCGAGCCGTTGAGGAACCGCATGGTGCCCTTCTCCGGCGGGCACTCCACCAGCGGGGTCCACATGGTCAGCGCTCCCATGCGGTCCAGCGGGTGGTGGGGGAAGTCCTGGTGCCAGGGCGTCTCGGTGCCGCCCTTCGCCTCGGCGGGCACCTTGACGAAGAAGTGGTCGAAGTAGAAGCGGACGGCGTCCAGGCCCATGAGCCGGGCGGCGGCCGTGGCCACCTCCCTGGAGTGGCTCACCTTCTTGATCCACTCGTCGTGGTGGGTCGGCCCGTCCCAGCGCTCGTACCACTTGAACTCGTTGGGCTGCAGGTCCTTGGGCGCCGCGCTGCTGAGCGTCAGCGGGTCACTGCCCATCTTCGCCTGCGCGTGGGCGAGCAGCTCCTCGACCAGCCACGGCTGCATGAAGCCCTCCAGCTTCACCCAGCCGTGCTCCTGGTAGTGGGCGACTTCCTCATCGGTGACGGCACGCACGCCCCGGCCGGGGTTGTCCAGGTCGGGCGTGGTTTCGGACGTGGCTGTGGACATGGTTCTCGACTCCTTGGTCCCGTTCCGGCTCACTCAGCCGGCGGTGGTTCCGGTGAGCATCCGCTTGAAGCGGCGCAGCAGCGGGAAGGGAACGGTCCGCTCGGTGTGGAAGCCCAGCTGCTCGTTGTACGTGTACTCGACCGGGTCCTTCAGGCTGAGCTCCGACATTCCGCGCGCCAGCTGCTCCAGGTAGCCCGGGAACTGGGACTGCATGGAGTAGACGACGCTGTAGTAGAGGTTGCGGCCGAGCGAGAAGCACGGGTAGCGCGCGTCGTAGTTCTCCAGCGAGAACTTGGGGAAGCAGCCGTCGATGATGCGCTTGGGGCACAGCCACAGCGGCAGCACCAGGGTGACGTCGCCGATGGGGCGGACGGGGAAGCCGGCCGGCTTCAGTCCGCTGGACACCCGGAAGAGGTTCTCGCAGACGATGTCCTCGAGGTTGACGCCGGTGACGATGTACTGGGTGCCGAGCTCGCGGGCGTACTTGGTGAGCGCGAGGCGGATCATCAGGGTGCCGAGGAACTCGAAGTCGTCGCCCTGGAACTCCTGCTCGAAGCGGTCGATCAGGTCGACGGAGTCCCGGGGGATGCCCAGCAGTTCCTTGACCTCGTCGGCCTCCATGACCTTGAGGTCGAGGCCGTAGTTCTCGCAGAGCGCCTGGGCGCGCGGAACGCCGGCGTCCCAGTCCGGAATGCCCTTGAGGATCACCGGGCGCACGGTGATGCCGTGGTCCTTGAGCCGGCTCAGGCCGTACAGCATGGCGTTGCTGTCGCCGCCGCCGCTCACCCCGACCACCAGCGTGGACCCGGCCGGGACGTGCTGGCGGACGGTGTCGCCGACGCGGTCGGCGATGATCTGCTTGCACTCCTCGGGGCTGAGCTTCTTCAGGAAGGCCTCGGCGGTGCCGGTCTCGTTGTCCAGCCGCTGGTACATGTACTCGGTCGCCTCGGCCCCCGGGGTCTCGCTCTCGATCAGCTTGAAGGCGTCGAGCGAGAACTTGAACGGGTTGACGTTGCGGTTGAAGTACAGCAGCACCTCGGCGCCGTCCTCCAGCTCGCCCAGGCGCACGTCCAGCGACGGGAAGAGCTGCGGGGCCTCACCGGCCTTGCGGATGATGTAGGCGGAGATCGCCGACCAGGGCACGTTGTGGCGGTTGAGTACGTCGATCAGGCGGTCGTCGCTGTTGCCGCCCAGGGTCTGCCGGCCATGCGAGGTGACGACGGCGACCGACGGCGGATTACCGTGAAAGGCGGGGTTCGTGGGCATAACCGGTCCTATCTGATCCCTGACAACGAGCGGGGAAGCCGAGACGGGTGGGCCGCCGAGGAGGCGGCCCACCCGGGTGCTGCCTACTTACTGGGCGCCGGTCTCGCAGGAGGCGCCGGTGATGGCCTCCAGGCCGTGCTTCGACGCCGGGACGGCCGCGCGCGCGGTGCGCATGGCCTCCAGGTCGGCGACGGAGAGCGCCACGCGCTCGGCGACGCCGGCGCCGGCGATCAGCTCGACAACCTCGTTCTTGAGGTTGAAGTTGGTGCTCTGAACCGCAGGGGAAACGGCGATCATGCCATCCTCCAGAGGACAGTGCCGGGACCTCTTCCCGACTGACCCCGACACTAGGCCGGGGCGTCGCCCCTCCCGCCGCCCCCTCATCAACATGCCAGTCCCTTCACGGGGGTTGGCAGCAAGATGACAACGGCCCGGCCGGCGGGTGAACCGCCGACCGGGCCGCAGTACGGCGCGAAGGCCTCCTCAAGCCGTCACGCGCACGCCGTCACGCGCGCACGTACAGCGCCGAGCGCCCCGCGTACAGGGCCTGGGAGCCGAGCTCCTCCTCGATGCGGATCAGCTGGTTGTACTTGGCCGTGCGGTCCGAGCGCGACATCGAGCCGGTCTTGATCTGGCCGCAGCCGGTGGCGACGGCGAGGTCGGCGATGGTGGTGTCCTCGGTCTCGCCGGAGCGGTGCGACATGACCACCGTGTAGCCCGCCTTGTGGGCGGCGTCGACCGTGGTCAGGGTCTCGGTGAGGGAGCCGATCTGGTTGACCTTCACCAGGATGGAGTTGGCCACGCCCTCACGGATGCCGTCGCGGAGCCGCTCGACGTTGGTGCAGAACACGTCGTCACCGGTGAGCTGGCACTTGTCGCCGAGCACCTCCATGAGGAGCTTCCAGCCCTTGATGTCGTCCTCCGCCATCGCGTCCTCGATCGAGGCGACGGGGTAACGGGAGACCAGGCCGGCCAGGTACTCGACGTGCTCCTCGACGGTGCGCTTGACGCCCTCGCCGGCGTAGTCGTAGACGCCGTCCCGGAAGAACTCGGAGGTCGCCGGGTCCATGACCACGGTGATGTCCTCGCCGGGCGTGTAGCCGGACTTCTCGATGGCGTCCACCACGAACTGCAGCGCCTCGTCGGCGGTGCTCAGCGCGGGCGCGAAGCCGCCCTCGTCGCCCACTCCGGTGCTGTGGCCGGCGTCGGACAGGGACTTGCGCAGGGTGTGGAAGACCTCGGAGCCGATGCGCACCGCGTCGAAGAAGTTCTCCGCGCCGATCGGGGCGATCATGAACTCCTGGAAGTCCAGGGCGTTGTTGGCGTGCGCGCCGCCGTTGATGATGTTCATCATCGGAACGGGAAGCAGCCGCGCGCCGGCGCCGCCGACGTAGCGGTACAGCGGCGTGCGGTGCGCGGCGGCGGCGGCCTTGGCGGTGGCCAGCGAGACGCCGAGGATCGCGTTGGCGCCCAGCTTGCCCTTGTTGGCCGTGCCGTCGAGCTCGATCATGGTCTCGTCGACCTGGACCTGGTCCTCGGCGGCCATGCCGACGAGCGCCTGGGCGATGGGGCCGTTCACGGCCTCGACCGCCTTGCGCACGCCCTTGCCGTGGAAGCGGGTGCTGTCGCCGTCCCGGAGCTCGACGGCCTCGTTGGCACCGGTGGAGGCGCCGGAGGGAACAGCCGCGCGGCCCAGCGAGCCGTCCGCGAGTACGACGTCGACCTCCACCGTCGGGTTGCCCCTGCTGTCGATGACCTCACGTCCTACGACACTGCTGATGGCAGTCATTTCTCTCCTATGTCGTCTAACTGCACGCACGTCAGTGCGGGTGGCGTATTGCCGGTGGTCCGACGGCGCCGTTGCCGTGCCCCCCGGGCACACCCTATCCGCGTCCGTCCGGGGGCGTGATCTGTGCCCGGCCCTTGGAAAGGGGGGCCCGGAAGGGCCTCAACTCCCCCACACGGCATAGGGGGTGTCGAGTTCGGCGCCGGTCAGCGAGCCGTGCTCGTAGCGGTACTCGGAGGGCGCCAGGAAGGTGTCGCCCTCCGCGATCAGCACCAGTTCGCCGATCCGGTACCGCACCTCCTCGGGGAAGACCTCGTCCGCCCGGGCCACCCGCACCGACGGGGGCAGCTTCCCGCGCAGTTCCGCGGCGAGCGCTCCGGCGGTGCCCGGCGCCGGGTACAGCCAGCGGGTGCGCCCGGCGCCGCCCATCCGGAAGCCGTGCGCGCGGGCCAGGTCGTCGAGCAGCTCCGTCAGGTCGGGGCAGGGCCGGGTCGGGGTGAGGCCGTGGTCGGCGTGGGCGATCACCACCGCCCCGCCGTCCACCAGTTCCCGCGCCGCCCTCTCGACCCCGGCGAGGAAGCGCGCCGCGTGCCGGTCGTACCCGAAGTGGTGGACGTGACGGTCGAGTTCGACGTAGCACCAGACGAGCCGGGGCCCCTCGCCGGGCAGGGCGAGCGTGCTGGCCAGGGCCTCGCGGACGAGCTCCGCCAGCCGCTCCGGGTCCCGCTCGCGGTACGGGCCCTCGTCGGGGGTGTAGAACCGGTGCCCGAGGACCGGCTCGGCGTCGCGCAGCAGGGCGTCGCGCCAGGAGCCGCCGTACGTCTCCATGTCGCC
Organism: Streptomyces sp. NPDC035033; assembly: GCF_040636735.1. NCBI lineage: Bacteria > Bacillati > Actinomycetota > Actinomycetes > Kitasatosporales > Streptomycetaceae > Streptomyces > Streptomyces sp. NPDC035033. The sequence goes on from NZ_JBEZUZ010000061.1 coordinate 15,755, forward strand.
GAGGACGGCCAGCGGCCGGTAGCCCAGGCGGCGGGCGTCGGTGAAGACCGTCTCCCGGGCCGGGGTGAGGTCCTCGCCCCGGTAGGTGAAGGCGTTGATCAGCTCGTCGGTCCCCGTGGGGTCGGCGAACACCACGCCGGGGACCAGGTGGTGGTGCACGTCCAGACCGGTGAGGGCGGAGAGCCAGCCCGCCGAGGACGTCGTGGGGAAGACGGAGCGCAGCCGGCTGATCCGGGCGCCGGGCCAGCACTCCGCCGCGAAGGCGTGGGACAGCCCGTCGACGCCGAGGACCACCACGTCGCGTGGCGCCGCCGTGGCAGATTCCTGCCGCAGCAGGGCGGAGATCCTGCCACGGACGGTAGTAATGGAGGACTCGTGGGAGCCTTCGGGCTCCTCCCCGCCCTCCGCCCACTGAATTGGTGTAGCCGCCGTGGCCCTCGCGAACGCTTCGTACCGGGAACTGCGCTCTCTGACCGACGGGCCGGATCTGCTGAATCTGGCCTGGACCCTGGACGAACGCCGGTTTCTCTCCATCGACCTCTCCTCGCTCGTGGGCGCCGAACTCCTGGCGGAACAGGAAGCCGGACTGCCGTATGTGCACAGCTACTTCGTCCAGGACCCGTACGGCGCCCAGGAGCTCGGTCCGGCCGTGGCGGAGCTCTTCGGCCGTCCCGGCCGGGAGTCCGACGTCACCTGCGGCGCGGGCGTGATCTCACTGCTCCACGCGCTGTCGTCCCTGGCCGAAGGCCGTCCGGTGTACGTCACCGGCGACGTGTACCCCGATCTCCCCCACTGGGTGGAGGAGTCGGGCGGGTCCTGCGTCTCCCGGTTCGCCGACGGGGCCGGCGGCGGCCGGCCGGCCGACCGCGTCCGTGCGCTCGGCTGCCGGCTGGTCCTGGTGGAGCGGCCCAGCCTGGTCGCCTCGTCCGGGCAGGGCGACGACACGGCGGCCCTCCGCGACCTGTGCGAGGCCGTGGCCGCGCAGGGCGCGGTCGTGCTGGTGGACGAGTCGTACGCCAACTACTGCCCGCCGTCGTTCAGCGCGGTCCCGCTCACGGAGGAGGTGCCCAACCTCGTCGTCCTGCGGGGCCTGTCCAAGGCGTACGGGATGGGGGGACTCCGACTGGCCTACGCCGTGACCCATCCCGCGCTCACCCCTCGGGTGCGCGCCGTCGTCCCGCCCATGCTCGCCTCCTCCCTGTCGATCCGGCTGGGCCGGGCGGTGCTCGGCCTGGGTGACGCGACCGCCGCCCTGCGGCAGCGGGTGCGGAGCGCCAAGGCCGAGATGACCCGGTTGCTCACGGCCGCGGGGCTGCCGCCGGCGGACGCCTCGCACCCGGACGTGCCCTATGTGATGTACGACGAGCGGGACACCGCCGCACGCCGGGGGCTGGAGGGCCGGGGCGTCGTCGGCAAGCTCCAGCCGCTGTGGTCGGAGCGCGCCCTGGGCGTCGCGCACAAGTACCGGGTCAGCGTGCCGCTGAGCGAGGAGCGGATGGCCGCCTTCCGGCAGCGGCTGGGGTGAGGAGGGCCGCATGCGGTCAGACGGGCGCGTCGATCAGCCCGAGCTGGGCCGCTCGCACCCCGGCCTGGAACCGGGAGGTCGCGTTGAGCCGGGAGAGCAGCGCGGCCACGTGGCGGCGGTAGGTGCGCACCGACAGGCCCAGGACCCGGGCGGCCTTCTCGTCGGTGTAGCCCTGGCTCACCACGCGCAGCACGCGCACGGCGCTCTCGTCGCCGGTCCAGTCGGCGTGCGCGGAGCCGAGCTCGACGGCCTGGAGCCAGACGGCGTTGTGCAGGGCGGACAGGGCCCGGGCGAACTCGGGATCGTTGATCACGGTGGGCGCCGCGCCGCGCTCCGCCCCGAGCAGGCCCACCCTGCCGTCGAAGACCGTGGCGGTGGGCAGGTCACAGGGGTGGAGCCGGATCCGCGCGCCCGAGGCGGCCAGCTCGGTCAGCCGTGCGAACGCCTCCTCGTCCTTGAGCAGCCGGCTGGGGGCCAGGACGCGGATCTCCGCGCCCTGGGCCAGCAGGGCGTTGTGCAGCCGTCTCAGAAGGGGGTCTCTGGACTCGTGCGGGCCCTCGGCGTAGCTGCTCTGCACCCGCACCGTCCGGTGGCCGGCCTGCTGGAGCAGACGGGCCGTGAGCGAGCGCGCGTCCTCGGCCGGGACGCCGGGCGGCGTGCCCGGCGCCTCCGCCGGCGGGCTCCCGGAGAGACGGTTGGCCAGCTCCGCCAACTGCTGCGCCTGCTCGCGCAGTTCCTGAAGGGTCGGAACGACGAAGTCCTTCAACGGCTCTGCGGTGGTGGGCAACTGCCTGCTCCTCAGGTCTTCGGGCTCATCCGGCCGCGGACAGCACACGGCGGCCGGTGATCGTTGGCGAGTGGGGAAGACGACTGGTGGAAGGTCGGGCCGGGGTCGGAGCCCGGGCACCACAAGGCTGTGGCGGTCCGATCAGTGGCGATCCGCCCCCCTTACGGTCGACCGCTGTTCGTCATCGCGGAACATCAGGTGAAATGATCAGCGCGTAGCCCATGGCTCGTCAAGGCCCTTCCCATAGGGCAGCACGATTCCGCTTCCGGGCCGGGGGACGACCGCCGCCCGGCACCTGCGACAACGGCCGGCTTCACCCGAATGGCGATGTTTTCCGCCACCGCGCCGGCGGATCCGCTCGGTGCCGCGAGCGGTGTCGCCATGACGGACTCTTTCATTCCGCACGAGAACGCGACGGGACACGGCCGCGTCGCCGCATGGCCGGGGGACGCGCGACGGCGGGCGACGCCCTTCTCGCGGTGTCCGAATTCACCCGTGCCGTCCGCTGCGGAATTCCCCCATGACGGAACAAGGACCGCGGAAAGCCGCGTCCGCCGCCGGACGGAGGGGACCCGCGCCCGCCCCGAGGGCGGAACGGCGCCGGGCGAGACCGGCCGGCCGCGCCGCCCGCTCGGCGGCCGCGAAGGGACGACGGCGGGGCGGCGTCATCGCGCCGGCCGCGAAAAGAATGCGCCGCGTGCGTTCCGCGGCTGCCGCGACTGCCGCGACTGCCGCGACTGCCGCGACTGCCGCGGCGAAGAATTCCGGGCCGATGTCGGCGGCCCGGTCCGCGGAATGCTTCTCGCCGAACCGGAACCCGTCGTCATTCGTTTCACCGGACGGCCCCCCGGGCACCGCGTCCCGATGGACCGGAAGCTTCCGATCCACGTCCGGCGGATGCGAGGGGAATAAGGGAAAAGCCGAACCACGGCCGGGTGACGACCGGTCTTTTCCGAATTCCCCGGCAGATCGCCGGCCCTCAGCGGGCCATATCACGCCACTTTGAGCACGGGGAGCGTCCGAACGCGAGAAAACGCCTGATGGTGGCGCCGCCCGGCGGGGCGGCGCGTCATTCGGCCGCCGCGAGCAGTTCCGCGACGGCGGCCGCCGCGGCCTCGGCCCCGGCGCCTTCGGCCCGGACGTGGACCGTCTCGCCGGCCCGCGCCCCGAGAGCCATCAGGGCCAGGACGCTCGCCGCGTCGGCCGACCGGCCGGCGGCCTCGACGTACACGCCGCCGGGCAGGCCCGCGGCCCGGCGGGCCACGGCACCGGCCGGACGGGCGTGCAGATCCGCCGGCAGCACGACGGACAGCCGGACGCCGGACGGGGTCTCCGCCCGGGCCTCGGGGCGCCCGGCCTCAGAACTTGCTGACATGGCGGGCCTCCTCCGCCGCTTCGGCCACGGCGGACACGTCCGCACCGCCTTCGGCGGCCACCACCGCCGCGACCGCGCCCTCCAGGAAGGGCGCGTCGACGGTGACCGCGTCGATGGCCGGGTCGTCGTCCAGGACCGCGCGCGTGGTGAGCACGGAGCTGCCCAGATCCGGCAGCACCACCACCCCCGCGCCCGTGTCCGCGGCGCGCAGCGCCCCGCGGATCTGCTGGTAACTCGTTCCGATTCCGCCCTCGTCCGTACCTCCCGCCGCGATGACGGTCACCGCACCGGAACCGATCTGCCCCAGAAGGGACTTCAGCCCGCGGGCGATTTCCGAACTGTGTGAGACGAGTACGATGCCAACCAAAGGATCCACGAACGCTGACTGTATTCACCGGAACGGTGTACTGCAATACTGAACGACAACACGGGGGAATGTTGCTCGTAGGAATCTCTGAGGGAACAGCGATGATTCAAGCGGTACAACGGGCGGCCCACGTCCTGCGGGAACTGGCGACCGCGACGCCACGGCTCGGCGTGACGGAGCTCGCCGGCCGGATCGGGGTCTCGAAGCCGACGGCCCACGCGCTGCTGCGCACCCTGGAGTCGGAGGGACTGGTGCGCCAGGACCCGGAGACGGGGCGGTACCAGCTGGGACCGGGCCTGGTGGCCCTCGGCAACTCCTACCTCGACTCGCACGAGCTCCGCGCCCGCGCCACCACCTGGGCCGACCATCTGGCCAACCGGACCGACGCGGCCGTCTGGGTCGGCGTGCTGACCGAGCCGGACGTCCTGGTGATCCACCACCGGTTCCGCCCCGGGGACGCCCTCCAGGTGCTGGAGACCGGGGCCACGCTGCCCTGGAACGCCTGCGCCCTGGGCAAGGCGATCGCGGCCTTCCTCCCTCCCCAGCGGCGCAAGGAGCTGCTGGCCGGCGAGTTGCGCCGGGTGACCGGCGTCAGCGTCGACGAACCGGCCGCGCTGGAGGCCCAGTTGGACCTGGTGCGCGGCACGGGGTACGCCGTCGACGACCAGGAACTGACCCTGGGCGACGCCGGGATCGCCGCTCCTGTCTTCGACCGGACGGGGCTCGTCGCGGGCGCGGTCGGCCTGGTGGGACCGGTCGAACGGCTGCTGGCCGAGGACGCGCGCCAGGAGTGCACGATCGCCGTCCGGGAGGTCGCCCGGGGGATCTCCCGGGACCTCGGCGCGCCGCGCACCGCGGGGATGTCCGCGGGCGCGTGAGCCGCCGCCGGACAGCGGCCGGCCGGCCACGCGCCGCCCGTCGTCCGGGACCCGGACACCGGGTGCCCCCCACCGGTTCCGGACGCCGAACGGGGACGACTCTCCCGCAGCCGGACGACCGAGGGGCTGTTTTGCGCCAACCCCTTGACCGCAGAGCGCAGTTGAGCGTTACCTCTACGCTGATCTTCAGTCATGACGAACAGCTTTCAGACCCGGCCGTCGTCGGAAGCGAGAGGACGTGACCAGCACCGTGACCCGCCGCGCTCTCCCGCGACCGGTCCGCCTCGCCCCACGAACCCCACCGGATCGAAGGAGCACCCACCTGTGACCGGCAAGAAGCTCATCAACACACCTGAGAGCCTTCTGGACGACGCGCTGGCGGGCATGGCCGCCGCCCACCCCGAGCTGCGGCTGCTCGCCGAGAGCCGCGTGATCGTACGGGCCGAGCCGCCCCGCCCGGGCAAGGTGGGGATGGTCTCGGGCGGCGGCAGCGGCCACGAGCCGCTGCACACCGGGTTCGTCGGACCGGGCATGCTCGACGCGGCCGTCCCCGGAGCCCTGTTCACCTCGCCCACGCCGGACCGGATCCTGGCCGCCACGCGCCACGCCGACACCGGGTCCGGGGTCGTCCACCTCGTCAAGAACTACACGGGCGACATCCTCAACTTCACGATGGCGCAGGAGCTGGCCGCCGACCACGGCCACGAGGTCCGCCAGGTCGTCATCGCCGACGACATCGCGGTCGAGGACTCGACCCACACGGCCGGCCGCCGCGGCACCGGCGCCACCGTCTTCGTGCACCGGCTGGCCGGCGCGCTCGCCGAGCGCGGGGCCGGCCTGGACGCGGTGGCCGGCACGGCCCAGCGCGTGGCGGACAGCAGCGCGTCGCTCGCGGCGGCGCTCACGCCCTGCAGCAGGCCGGGCGAGACCGCGCCCGGCTTCCGGCTCCCCGAGGACGAGATCGAGTTCGGCGTCGGCATCCACGGCGAGCCCGGACGCCGCCGGGAGAAGTACCGCCCGGCCCGGGAACTCGTCGGCTCCCTGACGGACACGCTCCTCGACCACCTGCGTCCGGCGCGCGGCAGTGCCGTCCTGCTGCTCGTCAACGGCCTCGGGGCCACACCGCTGGCCGAGCTGTACGTGTCCTTCGCGGAGGTCTCGGCGGCCCTGGACGGCCGTGGCGTGACCATCGCCCGCAGCCTGGTGGGCAACTACGTCACCAGCCTCGACATGGCCGGCGTCTCCCTGACCCTGTGCCCGGCCGACGACGAGACGGTCGCGCTCTGGGACAGCCCCGTGCGCACTCCCGCACTGCGCTGGGGCCTCTGACCCCGCCCCGCACGGCCACCTGAACGACATTCGGAACGAGGGGGATACGAGTGGATGTCCTGCAGACCCATGAGTGGATACGCGCCATCGCGGCGGTCGTCGCCCGGAACGAGAAGGAGCTGTGCAACCTCGACGCGGCCATCGGTGACGGCGATCACGGCACCAACCTCAAGCGCGGGTTCGACGCGGCCCTCGCCGCCCTCGACGCCCCGGACACCGCTTCCGCCGCGGCCCCGGACTCCGTCGGCGGCGTCCTCGTCGCCACCGGGACCACGCTCATCTCCTCGGTCGGCGGCGCCTCCGGGCCGCTCTTCGGCAGCGCCTTCCGGGGCATGGGCAGGGCGCTGGGCACCGACGCGGAGGTGACCGCCGGGCAGTTCGCGGCGGCGCTCTCGGCCGGGCTGGGGGAGGTACAGCGCTTCGGCGCGGCCGTCCCGGGCGACAAGACGATGGTCGACGCCCTGCTGCCGGCCGTCACGGCGTTCCGGGAGAGCGCCGCCGGGAACGGCTCCTTCGCCGCGGCGGCCAGGGCCGCCGCCGAGGCGGCCGAGGCGGGCGCCCGGGCCTGCGTCGCACTGCAGGCCCGCAAGGGACGCGCCTCCTACCTGGGGCTGCGCAGCATCGGTCACCCCGATCCGGGCGCGACGTCCACCGCCTTCGTCTTCGCGGCTCTCGCGGACACGGTGGAGCCGGCGTGAGGACCGCCGCTCCGGACGCCGCCTTCCGCGGGTACGCCTGGCCGGCGCCCATGGCCCTGTGGCCCCTCGCGCAGCGCGTCATGCCGGCCCCGGCCAGGCGGCCGCAGGGCGGGGGCACCCGGCGCCCGGACGACGAGGCGGTGTTCGCCTCCGTCCTGTACGTGCTGGTCAGCGGATCGTCCTGGCGGGGGGTGCCGGGCGCCTTCGGCACCCCCTGGCAGACCGCGCACCGCCGCTTCCTCCAGCTGTGCGACGCCGGGCTGTGGGAGCGGCTGGAGGAGGCCGCCGGCGTGCCCGGGACGCCGCCCCACCTGCGCCACTGGGCGACGGTCGTGCGCCGGGCCGCGGCGGCGCGGCGCACGTCGCGGTCGACGGCGGGCGCGCCCACGGCGTGAGCGTCTCGCCACGAGCGCCACGGCACGAGCCCGAGACCGCGGCCGGGGGTCGCGCGCCCGTGCCGCCGGCGCCGGCGCCCGTCCCGGCCGGCGCCGGCGCCCGCCCGCTCACAGCCCCAGCTGTCGCAACAACGCCAGCCCGGCCGAGTCGAGTTGGTAGAACACGCGCCCGCCGAGGCGCTGCTTCCACACGACCCCCGTCTCGGTGAGCACGGTCAGGTGCTGGGAGACGGTGCTCTTCGCCACGCCCAGCGACGCCGCGAGCGCCGTGGTGGTCTTCGGCACCTCCAGGGCGCGCACCACCTGGGCACGGCCCTTGCCGAGCAGCAGGGCCAGCCGGTCCTCGGCCACCGGGTGCGGGCCCGGCGCGGCGGTCAGGACGTGGAAGTAGCCGGTGGCCCGGGCCTGGTACGACATGGCGACGACGCCGTCCTCCTCCATGAAGAGCCGCTGGCCCCCGGTGAACACCGTGGGCACCAGGAGCAGTTTCGAGCGGTTCAGGGAGACGTCCAGATCGCGGTGGTACGGCGCGGTCAGCCAGGGCGGCGTCCAGGTGACGCGGCCGCCCAGCTCGGCGAGCATCGGCTCCACCCCGCCGACGGCGAGGGTGCGGCCCCGGAAGAGGATCTCCTCCTCCAGCGAGGAGCGGATCGAGGTCCAGTGCGGTTCGATCGCCCACTCCCAGTACCGCTCCAGCAGTCCGGCGAGCCGCTCCACCCGGGCCGAACCGGCGTGCCGCTCGCGCATGTGCCGCAGCTCCGCCTCGATGGTGTTGCGCGCCGGGTCCGGAGCCGGCACGAGGCCCGGCGGGAACAGCGGCGGGTCCGGCCGCCGTACGGCCTCCACCAGGTGCTGGACGAGCTCGGCCGGCATCCCGTCGCGGACGCCGCGCGCCCAGTTCGTGTACGGCGACGGCGCCGCGCCCCGGTAGCGCGCCAGGACGGCGAGGCTGCCGATGGTCTCCCAGAGCGGGCTGAAGGCGAGCCGCGTGGTCTGGAGGCTGTCGTCGTCGACGCGGAGCCGTATCACGGCTCCACCCGCATGGCCAGGTCCTGGCAGAGCGTCAGCACGTCCTTGATCCAGGGCCCCGGGTCGGCGGCGTCGTACCCCTGCATCGTCTCCACGCGCCAGTACTCGTCGAAGCCGATGGCCTCCGGGGCGACGGCCTTGAACCGGTTCGGCCGCCACTTGGGCAGGTGGCTGCCGTACTCCCCCTGGCTCTCCAGCAGCGCGTCGACGACGTGCCCGAAGGCCAGCCGTGCCGATATCGTCGCGCTCTGGAGGTCACCGGCCTCCAGCTGACCGAGCGCGTCCTCGACCGCGTCGTCCGCCGCCCCCAGGGAGCGGACGACGGCGAAGGAACGGAACGCCGACTCGGCGAGCCGGGCACGGTTGCGTTCCAGCCATTCCCGCCCCAGCAGCGGCACGCAGCTGCCGAGCCGCGACAGCAGCAGCTCCTCGCGGAGGTCGAGGGTGTCCTCGGTGACCCGGCCGCTCTCGAAGGCGTCCCACGAGACCTTGGCCAGGATCTGGTCGACCTGGCCCTCCAGCCAGTACGTGACGTCCCAGCGCCGCTCGTTCGCGACGAACGCCTCGGTCCGCAGGAAGGGCGGTTCGAGCGGGACCGGGACGGTGCCGCTCGTGGGGGAGACGCGCTCCGCGCCCGCCACGATGTAGACGTCGAAGTCGCTGCGCGGGTTGTGCCAGCCGCGGGCGGCGGAGCCGACGACGAACGCGGCCAGCGCCCCGCGCGGCACGAGTCCGCGTTCGCGCAGGGGACGCAGCCACTCGTCAGCCGTCAAGCCGTTCATCCCAACGCTCCTTGTCCCGGGGGATCTTGGCGGATCTGGGCCGGATCCTAACCAGCGCCGCACACCGTCATGCACGGGTGTTCGGTCAGAGACGAATCCGTGGCAGGCCGCACCCGCCCGTGATCCAATCCAGTCCCACGCAAAACCGAACTCTCGTTTGAGGAGGTGTGCAATGGAGAACGTCGACATCGTCGAGATCGACGAGGACATCGTCGAGTTCGACACCGACGAGGAGGCCGCGGTCAACGTCGTGAACGTGGTCAACGTCGTCAACGTCTGACGACCCCGTGGCGGGAGTCGGACCGGCTCCCGCCACTTCAGGATCCCCCCGACTCGCAAGGCAGCACGAAGGGAACGACAGCACATGGGAAGCCCCGCGGTGGAGGAGAAGCTCGCGGCGGCCCGGAAGCTCGGCCGGGCCCTGGCCGCCGACGCCGGCACGGACATCGACTCCGTCTACATCGGCGGCAGCCTGACCGCCGGACTGGGCAACGCCACCAGCGACGCCGACCTCTTCGTGCTGCTCGGCCCCGGAGTACCCGTCGGGGACGAGGCGACCCAGTACACCGTCGACGGTCACCGCGTCGACGTGGAGCGGTGCTCGCTCCCCGAGGTCGAGGAGCGGGTCGCCGGGCTCACCGGCTTCGAGCTGCACCGGGAGAACCTGATGGCCCTGCACAAGGTGCCGGGCCCCCTCGACTTCGTCCTCCGGCTGAACTCCTCCGAGACCGTCGTCGGCTCCGAGCGGCTGACGGCCCTGCGCACCCGCGTCACCGAGGCGCTCCCCGCCCTGCGCCGCACCGCGGTCAACCACTCCGCCGTCGCCATCAACAGCCACCTGGAGGACTTCGTCGGCGCCGCCGCGGAGGGCGACCTGGACACCGCCGCGTTCGCCGCGCAGTCCCTCGTGGCCCACGCGGGCAAGGCGGTGGCGGCGGCCGCCGGGGACCTCTACTTCAGCAACAAGTGGGTCTACAAGCAGCTGGCCCGCACCCCCGTCGAGGGCTTCCCCCTGGACCTGTTCGCGCACTACCAGCGCGGTTCCTGGACCGAGGGCGGCCAGGCGGCCGCCGAGGAGCTGATCCTCTTCGTCCAGACGTGCGTGACGGTCGCGCAGCTGCTCGGTGACGCCGACGCGCCGATCGGCGCCTGGCCCGGCTGGCGGCCCTCCGCGGCCGAGGACGGCCTGTGGCGCAGCACCGGCTTCAACGTGCTGCGCACCGGCGAAGGCATCCTGCTCCACTGGGAGCTCGGCCGCCAGCTGCTGCTCAAGGAGGTGCCCGCGTACCTCTGGGCGCTGTGCGACGGCCGTTCGGCGGACGCCGTCGTGGACGCGGTGGAGCACCTGGGCGAGAGCGTGCCCGCCCTGAAGGGGATGACCCGGTCCCGGATCGAATCCGTCCTGGGCGCGCTGCGGAACAAGGGCCTGATCGACACCAAGCCCTTCTCCCGCCTCGCCGCGGTCTGAACGGCGTCGACCGGCCGGCACGGTTCGACCAGCACCGAGGGAACGAAAGCCATCATGAGCACTGCGCAGTTGTCCGCGCCGGGCGTCGAGCGGCTGCGGGAGGTCGCCGACCGGACCGTCCGCGAGCTCGCGGGGGCGGCGGACTACCTCCAGGTCTTCGCCGAGTCGACCCTCGCGGTCGGCGTGGAGCACACCGCCGGCGAGTCCGCCGCGACCTGCGGCGACCTGAGGGAGGGCCTGGGGTGCCTGGCCCTCAGGGACGGCCGCTGGCGCTACAAGGCGGTCACCCCGGACCAGGCCGGCTCCCTCGCCGACTGGCTCGGCGTCCCGCGTCCCGCCACCGCGCCCGACTGGGCGCCCGGCCCGGACACCGCGGGCTTCACCCCGCTGCCCCCCGGCGCCTGGGAGGTGGCGGAGCCCGGCGTCCCCCACTCGATCCGGTCGATGGAGGACTTCACCTACCGCCGGTACGCCGTCGCCGACACCGAGGGCACCGTCCACGCGGGCGCCACGCACACCCTGCGCCGCCGGGTCGAGGCGGGCGTGATCGTGTCCGGCCGGCGCTACCGGGGCCTCAGCCGCTGGCTGCGCAAGGGCCCCGACGCCGTCCGGGCGGACGGGTCGGTCCAGGAGCTGGTGCGCACGGCCCTCGACCGCGCCCGGGACTCCGCCGCGGCGTCGGTCGGCGGCAAGCACCGTACGCCGGTGGTCTTCGGCCCCTCGGCCGCGGCCGGCTTCCTCCACGAACTGGTCGGCCACGCGCTGGAGGCCGACAACTTCCAGCTCGACAGCGCCTACGTCGCGGGCCTGCGCCGCCCCGGCGCCCTGCCCGCCGCGCTCGCCGTGCGGGACGACCCGACCGTGGAGCACGGCTACGGCTCCTACCCCGCCGACGACGAGGGCCGCCCCGCCACGGTCACCACCCTGCTGGAGAACGGGGAGATAGGCGCGCCCCTCACCTCCGTGCGGACGGCGCGGCGCGGCGGCCACCGGCCCACGCCCAACGCCCGCCGTACGGACTTCCGCAGCCCCGCCATCCCGCGCGCCAGCAACACGGTGGCGCTGCCGGGGACGGACGATCCGGAGCTGATGCTGCGCGGCGAGGGCACGGGCGTGCTGTACGTCGGCTGCCTGGGCGCCGGGATGATCCAGCTCGGCACCGGCGAGTTCTCGTTCGCGGCGCTCGACTGCCACTACGTGACGCCGGCCGGCGACCGGGTCCCCGCCCGTGACGTGAGCGTGGTGGGCAACGCGCTGGGGGCGCTGTCCCGGCTGGAGGCCATCGGGTCGGACTTCGGCGGGGACAACGTCACCTGCGGCAAGCAGGGTCAGATGATCGGCATCGGGCTCTACTCCCCCTCGATGCGCTACGCAGCCCTCGACTGGAGCGCCGCATGAGAGAACTGGACAGCCGCGGCGGCGAGGCGCTCGCCGTGGCGGACGCCGTGGAACGCGCGCTGCGGCCGGGCGAAGAGGCGTTCGTCCACCTGGCCCGCACCGCCCGGCGCCGGCTCACCGTCGATCCGGCGGGCGGCGGCAGGCAACTGCGGGTGGGGCAGGGCCGGTTCGAGGGGTACGTGCGCCTCGCCCGGGACGGCCGCGAGGCGTACCTCAACGCCCCCGCGCCGACGCCCGCCACGACCGGCCGGCTGCTGGAGGCGGGACGGGCCCTGCTGCCGCTCGGCACCGCCCGCACCCCGGTGGCGGAGCCGGCCCCGCACCGGGGCGGCTGGCGCAACCGCGAGGGGAGGGTCGAGCTGGAGGCGGTCGCCGCCGACCCGGCACCGCTGCTGGCCCGGATCGCCGAGGGAGCCGGCCCGGGCCACACCGTGCGCGAGCTCACCGTCTCGGAGGTGCTGAGCGAGCAGGTCTACGCCGACTCCACGGGCCCCCGCGGCGAGAGCGTCTGCCGCGGCGCCGAGGTGCGGGCCGTGGTGACCGCCGACGACGGCACCACGACCGCCGCGCTCTCCCACTACGCGGCCGACCTCGAACGCGTCGACGCCTACGCCCTCGGCCGCGAGCTGGCGCTGACGGCCGCGGCGCTCCGCCCGCCCCTGCGGACGTACGGCGGCGACGGGATCGGCTTCCTCCCCTCGGCGGCGGCGCAGCTGCTGCGCGCGCTGGCGGCGACGGTGCTGTTCCACCCGATCACCGAGCCGCGTCCGCTGTGCACGGCGGTCGTCGACGACGGGCGAGCCGTGGACGGCCACGGCGCGCGGGCGTTCGACTGCGAGGGGACCGCGACGGGCGCGATGGAGCTGGTGACCGCGGACGGCGTCCAGCACTCCGTCGCCAGCCGGCTCAACGTCGTCGCCGGCACCGCCGGCCGGACGGCGCGCCGCGCCACGGGCCACGCGGCGTGGGAGGCCCGCCGGTACCAGCCCCAGCCCACCGCGACCAATGTGCGACTGGCACCGGGCGGTGACGCCCCCGACCCGTGGAGCGGCGAGCACTGCCTGGTGACCGAGGTGCGCAGCCTCGGCGTGGAGGAGTTCCGCTCGGGCGGGCAGCTGGCGTTCCGGCTCCTGGCGGTGCGCGCCGTGGACGGCGTGCCGGCGGGTGCCTGCGCACCGCTCGTGGTGGAGGGCGAGGCCGCCGACTTCCTCGCCGCGCTCACCGGGGTGGGCGACACGGTCTCGTACCACCCCGGTCCTTTCTCCGTCGGCGGCGCCCCGCTGTCGATGGACCTGTCCCGTCTGACCGCCAGGAACGAGGTCTGAAATCTTGTCTGCCAACAGGGGGCTCCACGTCACCGGCCTAGGCCGGGAATTCACGTCCCGCGACGGAACCGTCCGCAAGGCGGTGGACGGCGTCGACCTGACCGTACGGCCCGGCGAGCTGGTCTCCGTGCTCGGCCCGAACGGGGCGGGCAAGACCACGACGGTCCGGATGCTGACCGGTCTGCTGCTGCCGACCTCGGGCACCGTCCTGCTGGACGGCCACGACGTGGTCCGCGACCGCAAGCGGGCCTCCCTGGCCTGCGGTTTCAGCCTCGGCGGCGACACCGGTCTGTACCCGCGCCTGACCGCCCGCCAGAACCTCACCTTCTTCGGAATGATGTACGGCCTGCGCGGCGCGGCGCTGGAGCGCAAGGCCGGCGAGCTGCTGGAGACGGTGAACCTGCACGACCGGGCGGGAGACCTGGTCGGGTCGTTCTCGCGCGGCATGAAGCAGCGGCTGCACCTGGCCCGCGCGCTGCTGCACGACCCCGCGGTGCTGATCCTGGACGAGCCGTCGGCGGGGCTCGACCCGCAGTCGGCGGCCGCCATGCGGGCCCTGGTCTCCGAGCTCTCCGCCGAGGGCCGCAGCATCCTGCTGACCACGCACGACATGCGGGAGGCCGAGGAGCTGAGCGACCGGATCGTGCTGATGAAGGACGGCCGGATCCACGCCGAGTCCACCGCCTCCGCGCTGCGGCTGGCCGCGGCCCAGCGGCTCGGCCACACGGTGCGCATCGACTTCGCCGACGTCGCGGTCCCCGACGCGATACGCGACTGCCCCGGCCTGCTCGACGAGCGGCGCGACGGCTCGACCGCCATCCTGCGGGCCGGCGACGGCCCCGCCGCCGTGCAGTGGATCCTGACGCGCTTCCCGGGCCGCACCCTGAGCGTGGCGGTCACCCCGCCCACCCTCGAAGAGGTCTTCCTGGAGATGGTGGCCCCCTCATGAGCAACACGTTCCTGAGGTCGGTGGCCGACCAGCTCCGCATGCACGCGACGAGCCCGGTGGCCATCCTCGGCACCCTCGCCCTGCCCTGCGTCTTCGCCTTCGTCATCCACAGCAACCGGACGGACGTGGCCGGTTCGCCCGGCACCACCAGCGACCTGGCCGTGTCCTCCGCCGGCATCGGCATCCTGGACTCCGCCATCGTCCTCGTCGTGCTGAGCCTGCTCGGCGAGAAGCAGTGGAAGACGCTGTACGCGGCCCTCGGCAGCCCCGGCGGCCTGGTGCCGCTGGTGCTCGGCCGGCTGACCGGCATCGCGGTGCAGACCCTGGTCGCCGTGCCCGGCACCTTCGCGGTGCTGGCCCTGCTGTGGGGTCTCGACGGCACGTTCGCGTGGGGACGCTGGCTGGCCGGCGGGGCGTTGCTGACGCTGGCCACCACGGCCGTGGTCGGCCTGCTCGCCGTGGCCGTGCTCCGCTTCCCCTACTCGTCCGGCATGGTCAACGGCCTCAGCGGCCTCGTCATGGCGCTCTCCGCGCTGGTGGTCCCGCAGTCGGCGCTGCCCGCGCCGGTCCAGGCGGTGTCCCAGCTGCTGCCCCAGGCGCACGTCATGGCCTGGGTGCGCGGCGGCCCGGCCGGCGACGTGGCCGTGGCGCTGGCCCTGACCGCCGTCTACGCGGCGGTGGTCGTGCTGCTGGTACGGCGGGTGGAGCACACCGCGCGCCGTCGGGCCGTCCCCATGGAGGTGTGACCGGTGACCACGTACATCAAGGGCGCGCTGCTGTCGTACAAGGCGCTCTTCACCTGGCTCAACCCGCTGGGCTACCTCAGCTCGCGGATCGTCGGGCCGATCGGCATGTCGATCGCCTTCGTCTCGCTCGCCAACCACTACGGCGCGGCCATCGGCCGCATGCTGGTCGGCGCGAGCCTGCTGGCCGGGTCGAGCGCGGTGCTCTACGGCATGGCCCTCGCGGTCGGCAACGAGCGCTCCTACGGCACTCTCGGCATCTGGCTCACCTCACCGCAGAACAAGCTCGGCGCGGCGTGCCAGCGCGCCGTGCCGCACGTGGTGGACGGCGTCCTCGGCGGCCTGTGCACCTACCTGGTGTGCTGCGGGCTGTACGGCTCGATGCCGGTGGGGATGGTGCCGTACACCGGGCTGCTGGCCCTGGCGGTGGTGACCACCGCCTGTCTGGGGCTCGCCCTCTCGGCGCTGGCGCTGCTGGTCGAGGACCTGTTCATCGGTCCGAACATGGCCGACCTCGTCCTCATGACGCTCACCGGGACGCTGATCCCGTACGACCGGCTGCCCGCCTTCCTGCAGCCGGTGGCGGACCTGCTCCCCCTCACCCACATCATGGCCTGCGTGACCGGACGCCTCGCGGGGGGCGACTGGGACGGCGGCGAGCTGCTGAAGGCCGTGGGGGCGGGAGCCGGCTGGTTCGTGGCGAGCTCCCTGTTCATGGCATGGGCGGTACGGCAGGCCGCGCGCCGGCTCGGCCGGGCCCGCGAGTGAACCGGCGGGCCCGGCCGGTCCGGGCGCTCCGCCGGTGCGCGGCCCGGCGGCGCTCCGGGCCCGCGCCCCGCGCCCGGACGGCCTGACCGCGAGGGCGGCCGCGCGGCCGCCCCGACCGTCGCGACGCCGTACTCCCGCGCGGGGCGGCGGAGGCAGTGGCCGGCCCCGCGGCGGCGGTGTCAGGGCCGGGACCGTCGCGCGCGCCGCCTCCCAGGACGGTCCCGGCGGCGCGGGTCGCCTCCGCCCCGGCCTCTCGGGTCCGTCGCCGGGTCCCGCCGCGGCCGGCTCGACGAGACCCCTGTACGCGATGATCAACAAGGAGTGTCATGACAACCGCGTCGACCTCTGACGCCGACCTCGCACGCCGACTCCCCTCCCTCGCGAAGTACTTCCGTCCCCTCCAGGTGCCGGACGCGCAGGAGCTGCCCCGGGTCCAGGAGCTGTGCGACCTCTCCGACCCCTTCCGTACGGACGCGGCCGCCGACGCCCTGTTCGTCGCGGCCATGCGGGAGATCAACACCTGGCACGCCGCCCGCAACCCGCTGTACGGGGCCATGTGGAAGGGCGCGGGCGCGCCGGACATCACCGGCGTCGAGCAGATCGCCGACCTGCCCTACATCCACGTGAACCTGTTCAAGCGGCATGCCCTGAGCTCCGTCGCGGACGACGCCGTGGCGCTCCGGCTCACCTCCTCCGGCACGGGCGGCGAGAAGACCGAGATCGGCTTCGACGCCTGGTCCATCGGCACCGCCCAGCGCATGGACGCCTGGACCCTCAAGGCCCTCGGCCTGATCGACGTCGAGCGCCCCGCCAACTACCTGGTCCTCGGCTACGAACCGGATCCGCGGCTCACCGTCGGTGCCGCGCACGGCCTCAACGAACTCTGCGACTTCGCCCCCGTCGCCTCCGCCGTCCACGCGCTGCGGAACACCGGCACGGGGCACGAGTTCAACCCGATGGGCTCCGTCGACGCCCTCCTCGACTTCGCCGCGCGCGACGAGCCGGTGCGGATCGTCGGGTTCCCCGCCCTGCTGCACGCCGTCCTGGAGCGGATGGAGGCGATGGGCGTCCCCCGCCTCGACCTGCCGGAGGGGTCCCTCGTCCTCACCGGCGGCGGCTGGAAGGGCCACGCGGACCGGCGCATCGGCCGGGCCGAGTTCCGCGACGCGGTCGAACGGCGGCTCGGCATCCCGGGAGAGCGGATCCGGGACTGCTACGGCTCGGTCGAGCACTGCCTGCCGTACATCGAGTGCGCCGCGCACCACTTCCACGTACCCGTCTGGTCCCGCTGCGTGGTCCGGGACGTGCGCACCCTGGAACCGGTGGACCACGGCACCCCCGGCTACCTGCAGTTCGTCTCGCCGTTCATCACCTCGCTGCCCGCCCACACCATCCTGATGGCCGACCTCGGCACCCTGCACCCGCCGGGCGACTGCGGGATCGCCACCCCGTGGTTCGAGGTCCACGGCCGGGCGGGCGTACGCCGCAACCGCAACTGTGCCGTCGCCGCGGCGGAACTCCTGGAGGCCCGATGAGGACCGCCCCCCGCACCACGCCCTACTACTGGCAGGGGGAGTGGGTCGACGAGCAGGAGGCCGGCCGCCGTCTCGGCACCCTGGGCGACATCCTGCCCGCCCTGCCCGGGCCGCTCGACGTCCATGACGTCCTGGCCGCCTGCGGCAGGCTCGCCGCCCTGCTCTCCGACCCGGACAGCCCCGAGTACCGCCGGCTCCACGCCGATCTGACCGACCCCGCCACGACCGGTCTGCCCGCCGTCGACGCGGAACTCTCCCTCGCCGCCCTCGCCTCGGCCCTCGCCCCCGAGCTGCTGGTCGCCCAGCTGACCGCCGAGCTCGGCGGCACGACCCCGCACCGGCCGGCCCCGGCGCCCTTCGCGGACGGTGCGACGGAGCTGTGGCAGCCGATCGGCACCCTGGTCCACATCGCCCCGCGGAGCGTGGCCGCGGGCGGAGTGCTGAGCGTCGTCGAGGGCCTGCTCGCCGGAAACGTCAACGTCGTCAAGACCAGCGGCACCGAGAGCCTGTTCACCCAGCACGCCCTGGCCGCCCTGGCCGACGCCGATCCGTCCGGACGGCTCCGCGGCCGACTGGTGGTGCTGCGCTTCTCCTCCCGCGACACCGAGTGGCTGCGCGCACTGTGCCGCCCGGCCGACGCCGTGGTGGTCTGGGGAACCGAGGAGGCCGTCGAGGGGGTCGCCAGGCACCTCCCGCCCGGGTGCCGGCTGGTCGAGTGGGGGCCCAAGATCTCCCTCGCCTACCTCGACCGCACGGGTGCCCGCCGGGACGGCGAGACGCTGCGGAAGCTGGCCCGGGACGTGCTCCGCAACGGCCAGCGCACCTGTACCAGCCCCCAGGTCGTCTACGTCGACACGGCCGACCCGGAGGCGCTGTTCGCCGAGGCCCGGGCCGTCGCGGACGCGCTGTCGGCCGAGGCGGCCGGCTTCCCCGTGTTCCCGAGGGAGACGGCCGAGCAGGCGGAGATCACCAACGTGGTCACCCTCGCGCACCTGGAGGAACACCTGGGCCTCACCCGGACGTTCAGCGCGCCCGACGGCTCCTGGCACGTTCTCGCGGACACCCGCCCCGGCCTGTCCGCCTCCCCCTTGTTCGGGACGGTCTGGGTCAAGCCCCTGCCGCGGGAGGAGATCGTGCGGGTCCTCCATCCGATGCGCCGCTACCTGCAGACCGTGGGCCTCCACGCCGAAGCGAGCAGCGTGGCGCCCCTGGCCGCCGAGTTCTTCCGCGCCGGTGCCCTGCGCGTCGTACCGCTCGGGGCGATGCTGGACAGCTACGCGGGAGAACCGCACGACGGCCAGCTGGCCCTCCAGCGCTACAGCCGCCGGGTCAGCATCGCCATGGCGGGGTGACCGACCGAGGAGGCGACGGCCCGAGAAGGCCCGGCCGCGGCCGGACGGGGCGCCCCCTCCCCCGCCCCACGTGCGCGATCGCGCGGGCCCTCACGGGAGACCGCAGGTACGGGCGGGAGCCCCGCCGAGACGCGACATGGCCCTGACCAGGGAGGAAACCCCTGGTCAGGGCCATGACGACCCCGATTCGGCCCCGGTCGTAAGACACGCGGTGGGAGGCCGACACCTCGCAGCACCGCACACGCGAAAGGCCCGGCGAGGAGCAGACCTTCCTCGTTGCGGGGGCCGCTGCTCACCCGCGGGCCTGGGTGCTCGCGGAGCGGTGATCCGCCCAGCGGCGCGCGGCCGTCAGCATGTCGAGTGTCCACGGCTCCGGGTCGCCGTCGGCGATCTCTTCCCACACGCTCACGGTCGCGGCGGCGAAGGCGTTGACGGCCTCCGTGGGCGCGGTGTTCCAGGAAGGGATGCGGGCGGCCCACGCCTCCGCTTCGGCGGGCGTGTGGCCGTGCTTGACGAGCCAGACGGCCCACAGGGCCGGGTCGATCCACGCG
This sequence comes from Streptomyces sp. NPDC035033, assembly GCF_040636735.1. Classification (NCBI taxonomy): domain Bacteria; kingdom Bacillati; phylum Actinomycetota; class Actinomycetes; order Kitasatosporales; family Streptomycetaceae; genus Streptomyces; species Streptomyces sp. NPDC035033. Next base: position 35,009 of record NZ_JBEZUZ010000061.1, read on the forward strand.
GCGCCGCGTGCGGCCCATGCCCAATCCACGAGGACGGCCCTGCCGCCGGTGATCAGGACGTTGGTCGGGACCCAGTCCGTGTGCAGGAGCGCGGCGCCGGCGAAGAGTTCCGGAGTGCTGGTGTGGGCCTTCATCCGGTCGGGCATGTCACGTGCCACGACGTCCGGGGCCCGGACGCCGGACAGGCGGGTCATGGCGGCGACGACGAGGGGGAGATCCGGGGAGCCGGGCGTGTAGTCGGCGTGCGGGCCGTCGACGTCCTCGAACGCGAGGAGATCCCACCCGGCGTCTTCGGAGCGCCACAGCAACCGCGGGGCCACGTCCGTGACGTGCGGGTTGACGTCGGCTTCGCGCTGCTGGGTCCAGACCCGGCGGTGACCGCTGTGCAGACCCTTGACGAACACGGTGGCGGCGGGGGTGCGGACGCGGGCGGCGATCTCGCTGTTGAGGCCCGCGCTCAGGTTCTCGATCCTGAGGGCGGGGCCGGTGCGGGTCTCGATCAGGGCCAGGACTTCCGGCGGGATCTCGGTCAGGCGCACGGTCGGCATGAGGCCACCTTTGCACAAAGGGCGGGCCCCTGGCGCCGGACGGCGTCAGGGGCCCCGGAGTCGGGTGGTGGTCAGTTGTACGGGTTGTCCTCCCCGCAGCCCGGGAGGGTCCCGGCGGCGGCGGTGAAGGCGTCGATGTCCTCGATCACCTCGATCGTGTCGGGCTCCTCGGTGCGGGTCGGGCCGAGTTCGATCATGACGGTCATCGTGCGGTCTCCTTCGTTCCGTGCTGGCAGTAGTGGTGCAGTGGTGCCTTCGCCTCCTGGAAGACTTTCGCCATCGGCCTGCACACCCGGCAGGTGCCGGACAGGGTGCAGCCGGTGCATCCTCCGGTGCGAAGCATGAGGGATCCGGCGATGGCGCCGAGCCGGGAGAGCCCTTCGGCGCCTTCCGCGATCAGGTCGACGTTCGGTTCGCGGCCGACCTTGCAGATCGAGGCGCGGCCGAAGGGGTCGGCGTGGAAGAACGTCACGCCGGCGGGGCAGCCGGTGAACGGTGCCCGGCTGATCTCGTACGGCCCGGGACGCCGGACGAGAACGCTCCCGGCCGCCGGGCGTCCCGCGAGGTCGACACCCCATGCGCGCCGGACGGGGTCGACGAGCCATGGGGGGACCGGGGCCGCGTCCGCCACCGCCGCACGGAGTTCCGCGAAGCGCGCGGCGGGATCTTGACGGCTTTCGGTTGTCCCGGACGCAAGACGAGGTGGTCGGCCTGGAACGGAGTCGCGATCAGGTCGTGCACGTGTCTCCTTCGGTCTCTGACGCCGGCCGCCGGGGCTGACGGGGCGCGGGCTGGAACCGCCCCGGCGAACGGCGTGCGGCGTGTTGACGGTCGGGCTGCTCGGCGCGGGACCGCGTGGTGATGCCGGGGGCGCCGAGCGACAGCGGTGGCAGGCCGAGCCCGGGGGTGAGCCGGTCGCGCCATGGCAGGGGCGCGGGCTTGGGGGGGCGAGGGCCGTGACCGGGGCTCGTCGACACCGACCCATCGGGCGCTCACGGCTGCGCCCAGTTGCCGCGACGGGCGATGATCCCCAGGGCTCCCGGCGCGGACGTCCACGTCGGTCCGCTTCCGTACCTGAACCGCAGCACCGGACGACCGTCGGTGTCGGTGTCGGTGACGACGGCGTCACAGCCCCGGGCCTGGTCGCGGACGAGGTCCCCGATCTCGGGTACCTGCTCGCCGGCGGAGGTCACCGGGACACCTCCGCGCTGTCCCGGCGGTGTGCTTCGCGTGCACGCCGGCGGACGATCGCGTCCATGGTCACGGTGGTGGACTCGCCGCCGGAGACCCGTTCGCGGTACTCCCGCCAGTCGGCGGCCGTCCAGCCGTCCAGCGCTTCCGGGAAGTCGGTCATGCCGCGTTCCGGTGGTGCGGGCAGCCGCAGGCGGGCCACGTGCCGATGGTCTCCTCCGCGGTGGCCTCCGCGTGCTGTACGGCCCCGGCCGTGTCCTCCACGGGGTCGTCGCCCGTCCGCTGGTGCTCCTGCTGTGCCGGCTGTGTGGTCATCGCCATCGCCTCTGCGTGTGATCTGCGGGGAGAGTGCGACCCGCCCCCGGCGGTGGACGGGGCCGGGCCGCGCTGTGCCGCCGGCTGGATGCTCCGGAACGGCACGCAGCAACCGGGCCGAAAGCGACCCGAGTCGGCTGCTGATGGACAGTCAACGGTCACTCAGTGCTGTGGGACCATCACCGATGCGGCACCCGCATACGGATACGCGCTCAGCGGGTACGGGCAGGCGTCCGGAGCCGCACGGGCTCTTAGCGTGGGGGTACGTCGTGGACTTCCAGACGGGGCCGATCCGGGAGGCATCCCGGGCCGGCGACTACGGGCGAGTGATCGAGCTCGCCCGTAGCGGACGACGGATGACGCAGACCGCATTGGGCCAGGCCCTCGGCATGAGCCAGCCCGCCGTCTCCCGCCTGGAGAAACGCGGCGTGAACACGTACAGCACAGACATCCTCGCGGCGGCTGCCGCACACCTGGAGATTCCGCCGTCCCTGGTCGGGCTCGCCGACAGCCGACCGTCAGGGCCACAGAACGACGGTGACGACGTGAACCGACGACGATTCATAGGCGGAGCGGTAGCCGCTGCGGCGGCCCCCGCCCTGGCCGCACTCCCCGACCCCGCCGACACGCACGGTGGCCAGGCCGCCGCCCTGCGCCTGTCCACGAGCGCCTATCGGCGGCTCGACGCCTCCACCCCCTCCCGGGACCTCTCCGAGGCCGTACACACCCACATGCGGCTCATCCGGACCATCACCCACCAGGCCACCGACGCCCACCGGCTCCGGCTCGCCGCCGTCGCCAGCGAGGCCGCGAGCCTCGCGGGGTGGCTGGCGTGGGACATGGGCGACAACGGCAGTGCCCGCACCTGGTACGGGTCGGCGATCAAGGCCGCCCGCGCGGCCGGTGACCCGCTGCTGACCGCCTACCAGGCCGGAAGCCTGGCCCAGTTCGAAGCGCACGCCGGGAACGGCGCCCAGGCGCTCAACCTCACCGGCCGGGCCCGGCGGGCGCTCGCCGACCGCTGCCCGGCCGTCGCCGGCGCGTGGCTGTCCAGCGTGGAGGCCCTGGCGCACGCGGCGGCCGGAGACCGGCGCCGCGCCGACCACGCGCTGACCGCTTCCCGGGCAGCCGTCGCCACCCTGGACGACCAGGACCCGCCGCCGTGGCCCTGGGTGTTCAGCTTCACCGAAACGAAGGTGTCCGCCGCCCGGGTCGCATGCGGCGCTCACCTCGGCATCGCCTCATGGGTCTTGTCCGAGGACACCGAGGCACTCGCGACCGGCCACGCGAAACAACGGGCCCTCCTGATGCTCGACATCGCCGCCGGGCATCTCGCCGGCGGACGGCTGGAGGCAGGGTTCGCCCTCGCCGGGCGAGCCCTGGACTCCGGCCTCACGTACCGGTCCGGACGGATCGTCGAACGTGCGCGCGCCGTGCGCCGTACCCTCACCACCACTACGCCGCCCAAGGTGGTGCGCGACTTCGACGAGCGCCTACACGGTGTCTATCTGTGAGGAGTGACGGGATGCGGGTGGGGATCACTGGACACCGCGGGCTGAGCGCCGAGGTCGAGGAGCGGGTGCGCGTGCTCCTGGCCGAGGCCGTGGCGGCGTACGGGCCGGGCGAGCTGGTCGCGGTGTCGTGCATCGCGGACGGCCCCGATGCCTGGTTCGCCGAGGCGGTGCTGAATGCGGGCGGCCGTCTGGAGGTGGTCATCCCGGCCACGGAGTACCGCGAGAACCTGCCCGAGTGGCATCACGCCGTGTACGACGCGCTGATCTCCCGCGCGGCCGACGTCCACGAGACCGGCATGACCGAGTCCACGTCAGAGGCACACCAGGCCGGTTCCGAAATCCTCGTCGGCCTGGTGGACGAGCTGTTGGCCGTGTGGGACGGCAAACCGGCGTGGGCGTACGGCGGGACGGCGGACGTTGTCGCGTACGCCGAGCGCACCGGCGTCCCCGTCCGCGTGCTGTGGCCCGAGGGCGCCAGCCGCTGACCGGCACACCACGACAGGCCCGGCCCCAAATGGGATCGGGCCGTCGCCGGTTCCGGCCCGCGGATCGACAGGCCGGCTTTCCAGGCGAGCGATTTACCCGTTATGCGATGTGGCCTTTTTCACTCGGGCCATCGAAGTTCATCGGAAGCGAAAAGTGCTTGGAAACGCGCCGATCGACCTGCGGCGATGCCGGATCACCGCAGGTCGGAGTCGTGCGCGTCACGCGCTTGGGGACACGGTCATAACAGACACCCGAACGGCGATATACGCGTGCGACATCCGCTGGTCAGGGGCTTGACCGGGCCGAGTAAGGCCGTCTGTATCTCCGCCCCCAATTCGACGGCGCGGGCAACGACTTGAGTCTGTTGGCGCACGTCAGATGGGGTGTACTGGTCCCAGCACGGAGAAGGGCCGCCCTGCCAGGGGCGACCCTTCGAACCTCCGTGCATTCAGCAGGTCTCTCATTCCACGTCCGCAGGAGGTACCCCCATCATGACCCACCCCGAAGGCCCCCGCGCCGTTCCGGCGCCGTCCGACGGCGGCAGCGGGACCGGCCGCACGCGCGCCCCGCTCGCCCATATCGACCCGCCCGAGCCGGTAGCGGTCGGAGTGGTCGGGCTCACCCTGGTAGTCGCGGCCGACGTCGCCGGCATCATCCCGCCCGGGCCGCCGTCGCAGGCGGCCGGGGGCCTGGTCGCCCTCGTGGCGCTGGGTGCGCTCGCACGACACTGCATCCGCCGCAACGCCTGACGGTCCGCGACCGGCGGCCCGCTCCCGCTCCGGGCGGCGGGCCGTCGCCGGTTGGCGTGCGCGGTGTCCTGTGAGGAGTGAGGCACCACACGGGCTCCGATCCGTGCCACGACCACTTCGGGTATTGGGCTGGCCATCGCAGTGTCGCGAGGCTGGTCGCGCTCGTGGAAACGGCACGGGCTTCCGGAACGACCCCGGTTCGACCCCACCGGCACGACCGAGCAGTCCCGCCCTTTCTGACCAGGTCGGAAAGGGTGACGACAGACGAGTCGGGCTGTACGCCGGGTTCTGTTCCCCGGGACCTCGCGGTCGTCGGGGTGACGGCCATCCATCTAGGACCGGCGTTGCCGCCGGTCTCGTGCGGTCTACCCGCGAACTCGGGCGAGCAGCCCTCGATCATTCGCGCAGGGACACCGGGGTGTCCCCTCTTGACCTTGCTCCGGGTGGGGTTTACCTAGCCGCCTGAGTCACCTCAGGCGCTGGTGGTCTCTTACACCACCGTTTCACCCTTACCGTGGGCCGAGGCCCCCGGCGGTCTGTTTTCTGTGGCACTGTCCCGCGGGTCACCCCGGGTGGCCGTTAGCCACCACCCTGCTCTGTGGAGCCCGGACGTTCCTCGGGGAGATCCGGGGATCTCCACGCGGCCGCCCGCCCGGCTCGTCTGCCGTGCCGACCATGCTACCTGGCGGGGCGGAGCGGGACGGACACCGCTTGACCTTGTCGTAGCGTCAGGGTTTCTCATGGGGGCATGCGTATCGGAGAGCTCGCCGCGCTCGTCGGGGTCACCCCCCGCGCCGTGCGGCACTACCACCGTCTGGGGCTGCTGCCCGAGCCCGCACGGCTGCCCAACGGCTACCGCGCGTACGGCATCCGGGACGCGGTGCTGCTCGCGCGGGTGCGGCGGCTGACCGAGCTGGGGCTCGGCCTCGACGAGGTGCGGGACGTGCTCGCCGACGACGAGGGGCGGGAGCTGGTCGAGGTCCTGGAGGAGCTGGACGCCGACCTGGCGCGGCAGGAGGCCGTCGTCCGGGAGCGGCGGGAGCGGCTCGCCGGGCTGCTCGGCGAGGCGCGGGCCGGACGGCTCACCGCCGAGGGGCCCGTCTCGCCGGAGCTGGCCGCGCTGCTCGCCGGGGTCGGCGAGCTGCCGGACTCGCCGATGGCCGTGAAGGACCGGGAGATCCTCGCGCTGCTCGACACCGTCGTGCCGGCCGGGGAGCGGGAGCGGCTGATGGGGCTGATGCACGAGGTGTCCGGGAGCGCCGGGCGGGTGTACGGGCTCCTCGACGCGCTCGACGGCGCCGGGGCCGACGACCCCCGGGTCGAGGAGGCCGCGCGGGCGCTCGCCGGGGTGCTGCCGGACGGCCTCGGCGGTTTCGAGCTGCCGGCGGAGGGCGCCGGCGGGCTCGCCGACGTGTTCTTCGCCGATCTCGCGCCCGCCCAGGCGGCGGCCGTGCGGCGGGCGGTGGCGCTGGTGGCGGAGCGGGCCCGGGGAGGGGACGGCCATGGCGGGGCGTGAGCGGGGGCCCGTGCTGCGGGCGCTGCGGGCGGTCGCGTACGCCGCGCTCCCGGCCGAGCTGGTGCTCCTCGTGCTGCTGCTCGGCGGGGTGCGGATGCCCGGGGCCGTGCTGCTCGGCGCGGAGCTGGCCGTGGTCGTGCTGCTCGCCGCCGAGGCGGTGGTGTGGCTGCGGCTGCGGCGGCGGGGGCTCACCCGGCGGGAGGCGCTGGCGGAGCTCGTACCGGAGCGGGTGCTGCGGCTGATCGGGCACGAGCTGCGGCTGATGACGAGCCTCGGCCGGTGGGCGGCGCGGCGGCCGCACGGGACGGGCGGGGCCGAGGGCGTCTTCCCGCACGCGCGGGACCAGGCCGCCCTCATGTACGGCTTCGCCTTCGTCTGCCTCGTGGAGACCGTCGGCATGTCGTGGCTGCTGGCCGGCCTGCCCGTCGTGCACGCGGTCGTGTTCGTCCTGGACGTCTACACGGTCCTCTTCGTCCTCGGCCTGCACGCGGCCTCCGTCACCCGGCCGCACGTGCTCGCCGGCGGGCACCTGCGGGTCCGGCAGGCCGCCCACGTCGACGTGCCGGTGCCGCTGGACCGGATCGCGGCCGTCCGCCGCGAGAACCGTTTCACCCACGAGAAGAAGGACGGCGAGCTGAACCTGGCCGTCGGGTCGCGGACCTCCGTGACGCTGGAGCTGGACGGGCCGGTGGACGTGGTCGGGCTGCTCGGCCGGATCCGGCCCGTCACGACCGTACGGCTCCACGCCGACGACCCCGGGGCGCTGTACGAGGCCGTGCGCGACGCCGTCACGCGGGCGCGAACAGCACCTTCGCCCGTCCCGGGTCCGCCTCCGCGAGTCTGACCCGCAGCCACTGGCCCAGCGGCAGCGGGGCCGTGCCGCCGGCGACCCGGGCGACCACCGCCGGGTCGTCGACGTGGACGGTGCCGACGGACGGCTCGCGTTCCTTGACGTCGATCACGTACGCGTCGAAGAGCTCCCCCACCCGGCCGCTGAGCAGCGCCGCCTCCACGATGTCGACGGACTCGCGCTCCACGGTCCCCGCCCGGCGCGCACCGGCGGCCATGGTGTCGGGGAGGCCGGGCAGCGCGGCCCGCACCCACTCGGGCGGCTCGTTCCCGGCGACCGCCGCCACGCACAGCTCGGAGGCGTACCGGTCGACGAGCCGGCGCAGCGGGGCCGTGCAGTGGGTGTACTCGTCGGCGACGGCCGCGTGCACCGCCGGGTCGGGCAGCCGCCCGTCGGTGAAGACGGTGTAGCCGGCGCCGCGCAGCAGGGTGGTGCACTCCTGGAGGAAGGCGGCCTGGCGGGGGTCGGTGGGATCGGCGTTCCGGACCACCTCCGCGTACGGCACGTGGTGCGGCCAGGCGACGCCGAGCGCCTCGGCGGAGCGGCGCAGCCGGGCGACGGCCCCGTCGGGGGCGGTCGGCAGGGTGCGCAGGACGCCGGTCCCGGCGGCGGTCATGAGGTCGGCGGCGGCCATGCCGGTGAGGAGGGAGATCTGCGCGTTCCACCCCTCGGCGGGCAGCGGCGCCCGGTAGGCGAGGGCGTAGCCGCGGCCCCCGGGGGCCTCGACGATCTCCTGCTCGGGGACGGCGAGGGAGATCCCGCCGCGCTCGACCTCCCGCTCCTCGCGGAGCCGGCCGATGTCGCGGAGGAGGGCGAGGGGTTCCTCGGCGGTGCCGGAGTCGATGAGCCGCTGGGCGGTGGCGTAGTCGAGCTTGGCGCGGCTGCGGACCAGGGCCCGGCGCACGTCGGTGGCGACCCTGCGGCCCTCGGCGTCGAGGTCGATCCGCCACAGCAGGGCCGGCCGGGGCTCGCCGGGCAGCAGGCTGGCGGCGCCCTCGGAGAGGACCGGCGGGTGGAGGGGGACCTTGCCGTCGGGGAAGTACAGGGTGAGGACCCGCCGGTGGGCCTCGGCGTCGATCTCCCCGCCGGGCGCGACGAAGGCGGCGACGTCGGCGATGGCGTAGTGGACGCGGTAGCCGCCGTCGGCCCGCCGGGCCAGGTGCATGGCCTGGTCGAGGTCGGTGGAGGCGGGCGGGTCGATGGTGAGGAACGGCAGGTCGGTGGCGTCGTCCGCGGGGAGGCGCGGGTTCTTCGCGGCGGCCTCGGCCTCGGCGAGCACGGCGGGCGGGAAGCCGTCGGGGACGGCGAGGCCGGTACGGAGTGCGCGCAGGGCGGCCCGCAGCGGAGCCTCGGCTGCGCCGGTCACGTGGATGTGGCGGCGGGGCATGGAACCGAGCGTAGGGCGGGGGGCGGGGCCCGGCACCTCGTACGCTGGCAGGCCGGGGCCGCATCCCCGTTCCCGTCCGTACGAAGGAGAACCACCGTGCTCGTGCTGCTGCCGCCCTCCGAGGGCAAGGCGTCCTCCGGCTCCGGAGCGCCGCTCAAGCCGGAGTCGCTGTCGCTGCCCGGGCTCGCGGACGCGCGCGCGGCCGTCCTGGACGAGCTGGTCGAGCTGTGCGCCGCCGACGAGGAGAAGGCGCGCGAGGTGCTGGGCCTGAGCGAGGGACTGCGCGGCGAGGTCGCGAAGAACGTCGAGCTGCGCACGGCGGGCGCCCGCCCGGCCGGGGAGATCTACACCGGCGTCCTCTACGACGCCCTGGGCCTGGCCACGCTGGACGCGGCCGCGCGGGAGCGGGCGGCCGGCGCGCTGCTCGTCTTCTCCGGCCTGTGGGGCGCGGTCCGGGTGACCGACCGGATCCCGTCGTACCGCTGCTCGATGGGGGTGAAGCTGCCGGTGCTCGGCGCGCTGGGCGCGCACTGGCGGGGCGCGATGGCGTCGGTGCTGCCGGAGGCGGCCGGGGACGGCCTGGTGCTCGACCTGCGCTCGTCGGCGTACGCGAGCGCGTGGAAGCCGAAGGGCGAGGTGGCGGCGCGGACCGCGACGGTACGGGTGCTGCACGCGCCGACCCGGAAGGTCGTCAGCCACTTCAACAAGGCGACCAAGGGCCGGATCGTGCGGAGCCTGCTGGAGTCGGGCGCGGCCCCGGGCACGCCGGCGGAGCTGGTGGAGGCGCTGCGGGACCTCGGGTACGTGGTGGAGACGGGGGCGAAGGCGGGCGCCCTGGACGTGCTGGTGGACGAGATCCACTGAGCCGCCGTTGCGCGGTGTGCAACGATCGTTGCGTGGGCTGGTGGTGCCGGTCAGGATGAGGTCATGCTCAGCACCCCCGGCCTCTTCGCGCTCGCCCCGCACGTCCCCGTCGTCCCCGTCGTGGTGATCGAGGACGCCGCCGACGCCGTGCCGCTGGCCCGGGCCCTGGTGGCCGGCGGGCTGCCGCTGATCGAGATCACCCTCCGCACCCCGGCCGCGCTCGACGCGGTGCGGGCGGTCGCGGCCGAGGTGCCGGAGGCGGTGGTCGGCGCGGGGACGGTGGTCTCGCCGGCCGGTGCGGCGGACGCGGTACGGGCCGGGGCGCGCTTCCTGGTGAGCCCCGGCTGCTCGGGGCGGCTGCTCGGGGCGCTGCGGGAGTCGGGGGTGCCGTTCCTGCCGGGCGTCTCGACCGCCTCCGAGGTGCTGGCGCTCCTGGAGGAGGGCGTCACGGAGCTGAAGTTCTTCCCGGCCGGGGCGGCGGGCGGCGTCCCGTACCTGAAGTCCCTGGCCGGGCCGCTGCCGGAGGCCCGCTTCTGTCCCACCGGCGGCGTCTCGGCCGCCTCGGCCCCCGCCTACCTCGCCCTGCCGAACGTGGCCTGCGTCGGCGGCACCTGGATGCTGCCGCCGGACGCGCTCGCCGCCCGCGACTGGGCGCGGGTGGAGGCCCTCGCGCGGGAGGCGGCGGCGCTGCGGGCGGCTACGGCCGGGGCGTGAACCGGACGCCGAGGTGGTCGGCCACCGGCCGGTAGCCGAGGCGCGGATAGAGGGCGTTGCTGGTGGGGTTGGCGAGGTCGGTGAAGAGCAGGACGTGGGCGGCGCCGGAGCCGAGGGCGACGCGGCTGACGGCGGCGGTGACGCCGGCCGCGTAGCCGCGGCCGCGGTCGGCGGGCGGGGTGTAGACGAGGTGGACGCGGGCCTGGCCCCCGACGGTCCGGGAGACGGCGGCCATCGACACCGGGCGGCCGTCGGGGGCCTCCCAGAGGTGGAGGCGGCCCTCGGTGATCCGCTCGGTGAGGAAGTCCGTGTAGTCGTCCCGCGGCTCGTAGCGGTGGAGGCGGGCGAAGTCGGCGGTCCATTCCGCGAGCGGCGCGAGGTCCGCCGTGGTCGCGGGCCGGGAGCGCCCGGCCGGCGCCGGGTCCCGCGGGGTGAGCTCGCCGAGGCGGAAGAGCCGGATGCCCATGGCGGGCTCCCAGGGGAGGCCGGTGGCGTTCGCGTACGCCTCCACCGCCGCCGTCTCCCCGCGCAGCGTGGCCGGCTCCGTCCCGTCCGGCAGGACCAGCGCGGCGGCCGCCTCGACGGGCACCGCGCCGAAGGTGAGGTCGGGGAGCGGGGCCGCGGCGAGGACACCGGTCACGGTCCCGTCCGGCCCGGTCCACCAGCCGAGGAGCGCCGCTCCGTCCATCGTGGTCAGCACGGCGGTGTTGCGGGCCGGTTCGGCGGCGAGGTGCGCGCCGGCGGCGGCCAGGAACGCGCCGCGGTCGGTGGTGAAGTGCCAGGTCATGTACGGATGGTGGTACGGGTGCCCCCGCCGCCGCCACCGGTTTGCGGCGCTCAGCGCCGGAGGTGCGAGGTGTCGTTGAGGAGGCGGACGGAGGCGTTGCCGTCGGCGTAGTAGGCCACGGCGGAGAGCGAGGCGGCGGACAGCTCCATCTTGAACAGGGACTCCGGCGGGGCGCCGAGCGCCAGCCGGACGAGGGTCTTGATGGGCGTGACGTGGCTGACCAGGAGGACGGTGCGGCCCGCGTGGGCGGCGGCCAGCCGGTCGCGGGCGGCGGCCACCCGGCGGGCCACGGCGGCGAAGCTCTCGCCGCCGCCGGTCGGGGCGGCCTTCGGGGAGGCGAGCCAGGCGTCCATGTCCTCGCGGTACCGCTCGCGGACCTCGGCGAAGGTGAGGCCCTCCCAGGCGCCGAAGTCGGTCTCGCGCAGCCCCGGCTCGATCACGACGTCGAGCCCGAGGCGGGCGGCGACGGTCTCGGCGGTCTGGCGGCAGCGGGTGAGCGGGGAGCTGACGACGTGCTGGACGGTGCCCCGGGCGGCGAGCGCGTCGGCGACGGCGGCGGCCTGGCGGCGCCCCGCCTCGGAGAGCTCCGGGTCGGAGCCCCCGCTCCCCGAGAACCGCTTCTCGGGCGTGAGCGCGGTCTCCCCGTGCCGCAGCAGCACGAAGGTGGCGGGGGCGGCCATGTCCGGCGGGGCCAGCCGCCGCGCGGGGGCGGCGGGTACGGGCTCGGCGGCGGACGCGGGCGCGGGCCCGACGGGTGTGGGCGCGGGGCCGGCGGGCGCGGAGTCGACCGGAGCGGGCGCGGGCT
>NZ_JBEZUZ010000062.1:0-46655 GCF_040636735.1 Streptomyces sp. NPDC035033
CCGGCCCTGACCGACCGCCCCCGCCGCACCGTCCCGGCCCGGCCTCCGAGCCCGCCGGCAGCACCGCCCGGGGCGCCCCCGAGGCGCCCCGGGCGCCGTCCGCGCGACGGTCTGCCTGTCGGCGGGCGCCAGTAGGGTGGGGAGCATGGCCGACCCCTCCAGCTACCGCCCCGCGCCGGGGCAGATCCCCGACTCGCCGGGCGTCTACAAGTTCCGGGACGAGCACCGGCGAGTGATCTACGTCGGGAAGGCGAAGTCCCTCAGGCAGCGGCTGGCGAACTACTTCCAGCCGCTCGCGAACCTGCACCCGCGGACCGCCACCATGGTGACCACGGCCGCCTCCGTGGAGTGGACGGTCGTCTCCACCGAGGTCGAGGCACTCCAGCTGGAGTACTCCTGGATCAAGGAGTACGACCCCCGGTTCAACGTGAAGTACCGGGACGACAAGAGCTACCCCTACCTCGCGGTGACCCTGAACGAGGAGTTCCCCCGCGTCCAGGTCATGCGCGGGCACAAGAAGAAGGGCGTGCGGTACTTCGGGCCGTACGCGCACGCGTGGGCCATCCGCGAGACCGTCGACCTGATGCTGCGGGTCTTCCCGGTGCGGACCTGCTCGGCGGGCGTCTTCCGGAACGCCGCCTCGGCCGGCCGGCCCTGCCTGCTCGGCTACATCGGCAAGTGCTCGGCGCCCTGCGTCGGCCGGGTCACCCCCGAGGAGCACCGCGAACTGGCCGAGGAGTTCTGCGACTTCATGGCCGGCCGCACCGGCACGTACCTCCGCCGCCTGGAGAAGGCGATGACGGAGGCGGCCGAGGAGATGGAGTACGAGCGGGCCGCCCGGCTCCGCGACGACATCGAGGCCCTGCGCCGGGCCATGGAGAAGAACGCCGTCGTCCTCGCCGACGCCACCGACGCCGACCTCATCGCCCTCGCCGAGGACGAGCTGGAGGCCGCCGTCCAGATCTTCCACGTCCGCGGCGGACGCGTCCGCGGCCAGCGCGGCTGGGTCACCGACAAGGTCGAGGCCGTCGACACCGCCGGACTCGTCGAGCACGCCCTCCAGCAGCTGTACGGCGAGGAGAGCGGCGACGCCGTCCCCAAGGAGGTCCTGGTCCCGGCCCTCCCCGAGGACGCGGAGGCCGTCGGCCAGTGGCTCTCCGGCCGCCGCGGCTCCCAGGTCTCCCTGCGGGTCCCGCAGCGCGGCGACAAGAAGGACCTGATGGCCACCGTCGCCCGCAACGCCCAGCAGGCCCTCGTCCTGCACAAGACCAAGCGCGCCAGCGACCTCACCACCCGCTCCCGGGCCCTGGAGGAGATCGCCGAGGCCCTGGACCTGGACTCGGCGCCGCTGCGCATCGAGTGCTTCGACATCTCCCACCTCCAGGGCGAGGACGTCGTCGCCTCCATGGTCGTCTTCGAGGACGGACTGCCCCGCAAGAGCGAGTACCGCCGCTTCCAGATCAAGACCTTCGAGGGCCAGGACGACGTCCGGTCCATGCACGAGGTGATCGGCCGCCGCTTCCGGCGCTACCTCGCCGAGAAGGAGAAGACGGGGGAGTGGGGCGAGGACGGCGAGGTCCCCGTGGACGAGGCCGGCGACGACGGCCGGCGCAAGCGCTTCGCCTACCCGCCGCAGCTCGTCGTCGTCGACGGCGGGCAGCCGCAGGTCGCCGCCGCCCGCCGCGCCCTCGACGAGCTCGGCATCGACGACGTCGCCGTCTGCGGGCTCGCCAAGCGACTGGAGGAGGTCTGGCTGCCCGGCGAGGACGACCCGGTCGTGCTGCCCCGCTCCAGCGAGGGCCTGTACCTCCTCCAGCGGGTCCGTGACACGGCTCACGATTTCGCCATCCGCTACCAGCGGTCCAAGCGGACCAAACGGCTCCGGAGCAGCCCCCTCGACGCCGTCCCCGGTCTCGGCGACACGCGCAAGCAGGCCCTGATCAAGCATTTCGGCTCGGTGAAGCGGCTGAAGCAGGCGACAATCGAGCAGATCTGTGAGGTCCCCGGCTTCGGCCGGAAGACCGCGGAGGCGGTCGCCGTGGCCCTGGCCCGGGCGGTCCCCGCCGCACCCGCCGTGAACACGGCCACAGGAGAGATCATGGAAGACGACGGGGGCACCACGGCATGACCGAGCGCGACGGGCACCACCAGCACGACGGGCACCACCGAGAAGACGGAGCAGGACACGTGAGTACGGGCACGAAGGAGACCGCGGGCGACAACGGCGCCGAGGCGGCCATCCCCGAGCTGGTGATCATCTCCGGCATGTCCGGGGCCGGCCGGTCCACCGCGGCGAAGTGCCTGGAGGACCTCGGCTGGTTCGTCGTCGACAACCTGCCGCCCGCGCTGATCCCCACCATGGTGGAGCTCGGCGCCCGCTCCCAGGGCAACGTCGCCCGGATCGCGGTCGTCGTCGACGTCCGCGGCCGGCAGTTCTTCGACGCCCTGCGGGAGTCCCTCGCCGACCTCGACGCCAAGCAGGTCACCCGCCGGATCGTCTTCCTGGAGTCCTCCGACGAGGCCCTGGTCCGCCGCTTCGAGTCGGTCCGCCGCCCCCACCCCCTCCAGGGCGACGGCCGCATCACCGACGGCATCGCCGCCGAGCGCGACCTGCTGCGCGAGCTGCGCGGCGACGCCGACCTGGTCATCGACACCTCCAGCCTCAACGTCCACGAGCTGCGCGCCAAGATGGACGCTCAGTTCGCCGGCGAGGAGGAGCCCGAGCTGCGGGCCACCGTCATGTCCTTCGGCTTCAAGTACGGCCTGCCGGTCGACGCCGACCTCGTCGTCGACATGCGCTTCCTGCCCAACCCGCACTGGGTCCCCGAGCTGCGCCCGTACACCGGCCTCAACGAGGAGGTGGCGAACTACGTCTACAACCAGCCCGGCGCCAAGGAGTTCCTGGACCGCTACACCGAGCTGCTCCAGCTGATCGCCGCCGGCTACCGCCGCGAGGGCAAGCGGTACGTCACCATCGCCGTCGGCTGCACCGGCGGCAAGCACCGCTCCGTCGCCACCGCCGAGAAGCTCGCCGCCCGCCTCGCCGCCGAGGGCGTCGAGACCGTGGTCGTCCACCGCGACATGGGGCGCGAGTGAAGCCGTACCGCCGGCGCTCCTCCTCCACCCTCACGGTGCGGCGGACGCTCCGCAGACGCGGCGCCCAGCCGAAGGTCGTCGCCCTCGGCGGCGGCATGGGCCTCTCCGCCTCCCTCGCCGCCCTGCGGCGGATCACCGGCGACCTCACCGCCGTCGTCACCGTCGCCGACGACGGGGGCTCCAGCGGCCGGCTCCGCGAGGAGCTGGGCGTGCTGCCCCCCGGCGACCTCCGCAAGGCGCTCGCCGCGCTCTGCGGCGACGACGACTGGGGCCAGACCTGGGCCCGGGTCATCCAGCACCGCTTCCGGTCCAAGGGCGAGATGGGCGGCCACGCCGTCGGCAACCTGCTGATCGTCGCCCTCTGGGAGCAGCTCGGCGGCGACCCCGTACAGGCCCTCGACCTGGTCGGGCGGCTGCTCGGCGCCCAGGGCCGGGTGCTGCCCATGTCCGCCGTGCCGCTGGAGCTCCAGGCCCTGGTCAGGGGGCACGACCCGGCACGCCCGGAGGACGTGGAGACCGTGCGGGGACAGGCCACCGTGGCGCTCACCCCCGGCGAGGTGCAGTCCGTGCACCTGGTGCCGCCCGACCCGCCGGCCGTGCCGGAGGCCGTCGCGGCGGTCCTCGACGCCGACTGGGTCGTCCTCGGCCCCGGCTCCTGGTTCTCCTCGGTGATCCCGCACCTGCTCGTGCCCGAACTGCTCGACGCGCTGGTCGAGACCAAGGCCCGCAAGGTCCTGTCGCTGAACCTCGCGCCCCAGCCCGGAGAAACCGAGGGCTTCTCCCCGCAGCGTCATTTGGAGGTTTTGGGACGACACGCCCCTAAACTCGCCCTGGACGTGGTGCTGGCCGACGAGGCCGCCGTGCCCGACGTGTCAGCAGGGGAGCCCCTCGTCGACGCCGCCAAGCGGCTCGGCGCCGCGCTCGAGCTGGCGCCGGTGGCCCGCGCCGACGGCGCTCCGAAGCACGACCCGGAGCGGTTGGCCGCCGCGTACGACCGTATTTTTCGGATGCATGGAAGGATCGGCCCATGGCGATGACGGCAGCGGTGAAGGACGAGATCTCCCGGCTTCCCGTCACCCGGACCTGCTGCAGGAAGTCGGAGGTCTCGTCGATCCTGCGGTTCGCGGGCGGTCTGCACCTGGTCAGCGGCCGGATCGTGATCGAGGCGGAGCTCGACACGGCGATGGCGGCCCGGCGGCTGAAGCGGGACATCCTGGAGATCTTCGGGCACAGCTCGGAACTGATCGTGATGGCCCCCGGCGGGCTGCGCCGCGGCTCCCGCTTCGTGGTCCGCGTGGTCGCCGGCGGCGACCAGCTGGCCCGGCAGACGGGCCTGGTCGACGGCCGGGGCCGCCCCATCCGGGGCCTCCCCCCGCAGGTCGTCTCCGGCGCCACCTGTGACGCCGAGGCGGCCTGGCGCGGCGCCTTCCTCGCCCACGGCTCGCTGACCGAGCCCGGCCGCTCCTCCTCCCTGGAGGTCACCTGCCCCGGCCCGGAGGCCGCGCTCGCCCTCGTCGGCGCCGCCCGCCGGCTCTCCATCGCCGCCAAGGCCCGCGAGGTCCGCGGCGTGGACCGGGTCGTGGTCCGCGACGGCGACGCGATCGGCGCCCTGCTGACCCGGCTCGGCGCGCACGAGTCGGTGCTCGCCTGGGAGGAGCGGCGGATGCGCCGCGAGGTCCGCGCCACCGCCAACCGCCTGGCCAACTTCGACGACGCCAACCTGCGCCGCTCGGCCCGCGCCGCCGTCGCCGCCGGCGCCCGGGTGCAGCGCGCCCTGGAGATCCTGGGCGAGGAGGTGCCCGAGCACCTCGCCGCGGCCGGCCGGCTCCGCATGGAGCACAAGCAGGCCTCCCTGGAGGAGCTGGGCGCCCTCGCCGACCCGCCGCTCACCAAGGACGCGGTGGCCGGCCGGATCCGCCGGCTGCTCGCCATGGCCGACAAGCGGGCGCAGGACCTGGGCATCCCCGGCACCGAGTCGAACCTGACGGAGGAGCTGGACGAGAGCCTGGTCGGCTGAGCCTCCCGCCGCGCGGGCACCCCGCGCGGAAGGACGAACTCCGGGCCGCCGGTGCCTTTCTGAGGCACCGGCGGCTCCGTTCGTCCGTCCGGCCGAGCCCCGCGAGGCGCCCTTGACAGGGCCATGAGCGCCCCAGAGCCTGTCGTCTGTTCATCTTCGTGACGGATCACAGCAAGGGGGGCTCATGAGACACAGGGCGCGGGCGGTCGTCGCCGCGGCTTCACTGCTGATCGCGGGGCTGACGGCGGCACCCGCCGCCGGAGCGCGGCCGGCGGACCCCGGGGGCGGCGACGCCCTCTCCGTATGGCGGGCCACGGTCACCGAGGAGCAGGTGCCGCTCCTCCTGGAGGCCGGGGCCGACGGCCACGAACTGAGCGAGCGGGTGCCCGACCGGGGCACCGCCACCGTCGAGCTCTACCTGACCGGCGACCAGGCCGGAGAGCTGCGCGGCAAGGGGGTGCGGCTCACCGAGCACGCCCTGAGCGCGAGCGCCGAACAGCGGGTCGGGGCCGCCGGAGACGGCGTCTTCCGCCCGTACGGCGGCCCCGGCGGCCTGAAGGAGGAGCTCCTCGCCACCGCCGCCGCCCACCCCGGCCTCACCAAGGTCGTCTCGATCGGCAAGACCCTCAAGGGCCAGGACATCCTCGCGGTCAAGGTCAGCAAGGGCGCCCGGCAGACGAAGGACGGCAGCCGGCCGGCCACGCTGTACCTCTCCAACCAGCACGCCCGCGAGTGGATCACCCCGGAGATGACAAGGCGGTTGCTCCACCACTACCTCGACAACTACGGCACCGACGAGCGGATCACCCGGATCGTCGACTCCACCGAGCTGTGGTTCGTGCTCTCCGCCAACCCCGACGGCTACGACTTCACCCACGCCGACCCGGCCAACCGCCAGTGGCGCAAGAACCTCCGCGACAACGACGGCGACGGGACGATCGGCACCGGCGACGGCGTCGACCTCAACCGGAACTTCGCCTACAAGTGGGGCTACGACGACGAGGGTTCGTCCCCCGACCCGGCCGACGAGACCTTCCGCGGCAAGGGCCCCATGTCCGAGCCGGAGACCCGGGCCCTGGACGCCTTCCAGAAGCGCATCGGCTTCTCGTACGGCATCAACTACCACTCCGCCGCCCAGCTCATCCTGTACGGCGTCGGCTGGCAGGTCGCCACCGACACCCCCGACGACATCCCCCTCAAGGCGCTCGCCGGCACCCCGCAGAACCCCGCGGTCCCCGGCTACCGGCCGCAGGTCTCCTCCGAGCTGTACACCACCAACGGCGAGGCCGACGGACACGCCGCCAACGTCAACGGCATGCAGATGTTCACCCCGGAGATGTCCACCTGCGCCACCGCCTCCCGGGTCGACCCGAACGACGCCTGGGAGCCCGCCGACTGCGCCTCCGTCTTCACCTTCCCCGACGACGAGAAGCTGATCCAGGCCGAGTTCGCCAAGAACGTCCCCTTCGCGCTCGCCGTCGCCGAGTCCGCCGCCCGCCCCGACGACCCGGTCTCCCCGGTCGGCGCCGAGGCCCCGGCCCTCACCCCCGACGCCTTCACCACCTCCTACGCCGCCGTCGGCGAGGAGCAGCCGGTCGCCGTCACCGCCCGCGCGTCGCTGCGCGCCAAGACCCTGCACTACCGGATCAACGGCGGCCGCACCCACCGCGCCGGCGTCGAGGCGTGGGAGGGCGGCGAGACGTACGGCGGCGAGGACAACCTGTACTACGACCAGTACCGCGGCGAGGTGCGCGGCGCCCGCCCGGGCGACTCCGTCGAGGTCTGGTTCACCGCCCGCGACCGCGACGGGAGGACCACCGCCACCGCCCCCTTCACCTACGAGGTCGCCGCCCGCCCCCGGGGGGACGTCCTCGTGCTCGCCGAGGAGGGCGGGACGAGCGCCGCGCGGCACGCCGGGACGTACACCCGGGCGCTCGCGGCGACCGGCCGGAAGGGCGCCGTCTGGGACGTCGCGACCCAGGGCGTCCCGCACGCCCTCGGCGTCCTCTCCCACTTCCGCGCCGTCGTCTGGTACACCGGCGCCGAGCGCCCCTCCGGCGCCGTCCAGCTCGCCGTCCGCTCCTACCTCAACGAGGGCGGCAAGCTGATCAACGCCGGCGAGAAGAGCGGCGGGCTCACCCGGATCGGCCGGGCCGAGTCCAACGACTTCGCCCAGTACTGGCTCGGCGCCTACCACCGGGCCGGACTGAACGGCCCGGCCTCCTTCGCCGGCGCCGGCCGCCTCACCGGCGCGGGCACCGCGCTCGGCGCCGCCGACGGCAACCCGCTCGACAACGCCGGCGCCTACACCGTCACCTCCGACACCCTCGACCCGGAGCGCTTCCCGCAGTTCGCCTCCAGCGCCCCGGCCGGCGACTACCCGGGCCTGCGCACCCCCTTCGAACCGGCCGATGGCGACTCCTTCGCCGCCGTCCGGCACGCCGACGACACCTGGGCCCGGCTCACCCGGACCGTCGACCTCACCGGCACCGCCGCCGCCGCCGCTCCTCGGCTCGACTTCCAGGTCAGCTACGACACCGAGCCCGGCTACGACAACCTGATCGTCGAGGCCCGCACCGTCGGCCAGGACGACTGGACCACCCTGCCCGACCGGAACGGCGGCACCTCCGCCGAACCGCCCGCCGACTGCGGCGAGGGCTACTACCTCCGGCTCCACCCCGCCCTCGGCCGCTACCTCACCGTCGGCGAGGACGGCTGCGCGCCCACCGGCACCACCGGCTCCTGGAACGCCTTCACCGGCCCCTCCAACGGCTGGCGCCAGGCCTCCGTCGACCTCTCCGCCTACGCGGGCAAGCAGGTCGAGCTCTCCCTCTCGTACGTCTCCGACCCCGGCACCGGCGAGACCGGCGCCTTCGTCGACGACGTCCGGCTCGTCACCGCCGCCGGCACCGAGAGCGAGGGCTTCGAGACCGCGCTCGGCGCCTGGACCGTGCCCGGCGCCCCGGCCGGCAGCCCCGGCAACACCGTCGACTGGGCCCGCTCCCCGGCCCTGTTCCACTCCGTCGCCGCCGTCACCACCCGTGACACCGTCCTCCTCGGCTTCGGCCTGGAGCACATCGGCTCCGCGAGCGAGCGGCAGCGCCTCCTCGACCGGTCCCTCACCGCGCTCCGTCGCTGACGGAGCGTAGTGGGGACGAAGGTCCCAGAACGGCCCGTACCCGTTGACAGGTACGGGCCGTCGGCGTTTTCGGGCCATTCCCGGCCCCGCTTCCCGGGCTCGAACGGCTGCGTTCGATGTCACTCCGGGGTCCCCGGAGAGGTAGGGTCGGAAGCGGTCGGGGACATCCCAAAAAAATCAAGAGCTCGCCGGTGTGACATTTCACCCGGCGTTTCCTAACGAGGAGATCGGTTCGTGACGATCCGCGTAGGCATCAACGGCTTTGGCCGTATCGGTCGCAACTACTTCCGCGCGCTTCTCGAGCAGGGTGCCGACATCGAGGTCGTGGCCGTCAACGACCTGGGCGACACCGCGACCACGGCCCACCTGCTGAAGTACGACACCATCCTGGGCCGCCTCAAGGCCGAGGTCTCCCACACGGCGGACACCATCACCGTCGACGGCCACACCATCAAGGTGCTGTCCGAGCGCGACCCCGCCGACATCCCGTGGGGCGAGCTGGGCGTCGACGTCGTCATCGAGTCCACCGGCATCTTCACCAAGCGCGAGGACGCGGCCAAGCACCTCGCCGGCGGCGCGAAGAAGGTCCTCATCTCGGCTCCGGCCAAGGACGAGGACATCACCATCGTCATGGGCGTCAACCAGGACAAGTACGACCCGGCGAACCACCACGTCATCTCGAACGCGTCCTGCACCACCAACTGCGTCGCCCCGATGGCCAAGGTCCTCGACGAGAACTTCGGCATCGTCCGCGGCCTGATGACCACGGTCCACGCCTACACCAACGACCAGCGCATCCTGGACTTCCCGCACAAGGACCTGCGCCGCGCCCGCGCCGCCGCGGAGAACATCATCCCGACCACGACCGGTGCCGCCAAGGCCACCGCCCTGGTCCTCCCGCAGCTCAAGGGCAAGCTGGACGGCATCGCCATGCGCGTCCCGGTCCCCACCGGCTCCGCCACCGACCTGGTCGTCACCCTCGACCGCGAGGTCACCAAGGACGAGATCAACGCCGCCTTCAAGAAGGCCGCCGAGGACGGCCCGCTCAAGGGCATCCTCTTCTACACCGAGGACCCGATCGTCTCCTCGGACATCGTCAGCGACCCGGCGTCGTGCACCTTCGACTCCTCCCTGACCATGGTCCAGGACGGCAACAGCGTGAAGGTCCTCGGCTGGTACGACAACGAGTGGGGCTACTCCAACCGTCTCGTCGATCTGACCACCTTCGTCGGCGACCGGCTCTGAGGTACTAGGGTTCAGGCAGGGCAGGCTTTCGATGTGAGCAGGGCTCGGGCAGCGCGACGGAGCGCCGCGCGGGCCCTGTCTCGTGTGCTCCACCGCGTACCAAGGAGTCAGTGAACAGATGAAGACGATCGACGAGCTTCTCGGCGAGGGCGTCGAGGGCAAGCGGGTGTTCGTCCGCGCCGATCTCAACGTGCCGCTCGACGGCACCACCATCACCGACGACGGCCGCATCCGCGCCGTCGTCCCCACGGTCAAGGCGCTCGCCGAGGCCGGTGCCCGGGTCGTGGTCGCCTCCCACCTGGGCCGCCCCAAGGGCGCCCCGGACCCGGCGTTCTCCCTCGCCCCGGCCGCCGCGCGCCTCGGCGAACTGCTCGGCGCCGACGTGGCCTTCGCCACCGACACCGTCGGCGAGTCCGCGCGGGCGACCGTCGCCGGCCTCCTCGACGGCGGCGTGGCCGTCATCGAGAACCTGCGCTTCAACGCCGGCGAGACCTCGAAGGACGACGCCGAGCGCGACGCCTTCGCGGAGCAGCTGGCCGCCCTCGCCGACCTCTACGTCGGCGACGGCTTCGGCGCCGTCCACCGCAAGCACGCCTCGGTCTACGACCTGCCGGGCAAGCTGCCGCACGCCGCCGGCTACCTCATCGCCACCGAGGTCGGCGTCCTGAAGAAGCTGACGGAGGACGTCCAGCGGCCGTACGTGGTCGTCCTCGGCGGCGCCAAGGTCTCCGACAAGCTCGGCGTGATCGACCACCTCCTGGAGAAGGCCGACCGCATCCTCGTCGGCGGCGGCATGGCCTACACCTTCCTCAAGGCCCAGGGCCACGAGGTCGGCATCTCCCTCCTTCAGGAGGACCAGATCCCGGCCGTCCAGGAGTACCTGAAGCGCGCCGAGGACCGCGGCGTGGAGTTCGTCCTCCCCGTCGACGTCCTGGTCTCCCCGGAGTTCCCGGACCTCAAGACCAAGGCCCCGTCGAACCCCGCCACGGTCGCCGCGGACGCCATCCCGGCCGACCAGGAGGGCCTGGACATCGGCCCGGAGACCCGCAAGCTGTACGCCTCGAAGCTCGCCGACGCGGCCACCGTCTTCTGGAACGGCCCGATGGGCGTCTTCGAGCACCCCGACTACGCCGAGGGCACCAGGGCCGTCGCCCAGGCGCTCGTCGACTCCCCGGCCTTCACCGTGGTCGGCGGCGGCGACTCCGCCGCGGCCGTCCGGCTGCTGGGCTTCGACGAGAACGCTTTCGGCCACATCTCGACCGGTGGCGGCGCCTCCCTCGAATACCTCGAGGGCAAGAAGCTCCCCGGCCTCGTCGCACTGGAGGACTGAACCCCCTATGAGCACCCGTACCCCGCTGATGGCGGGCAACTGGAAGATGAACCTCAACCACCTGGAGGCCATCGCCCACGTCCAGAAGCTCGCCTTCACCCTCACCGACAAGGACTACGACGCCTGTGAGGTCGCCGTCCTCGTCCCCTTCACCGACCTGCGCTCCGTGCAGACCCTGATCGAGGGCGACAAGCTCAAGATCAAGTACGGCGCCCAGGACCTGTCGGCCCACGAGTCCGGCGCGTACACCGGTGAGATCTCCGGCGCCATGCTCGCCAAGCTGAACACCGGCTTCGTCGCCGTCGGCCACTCCGAGCGCCGCCAGTACCACGCCGAGACCGACGAGCTGTGCAACGCCAAGGTGAAGGCCGCCTTCGCCCACGGCATCACCCCGATCCTCTGCGTCGGCGAGGAGCTGGACGTGCGCGAGGCCGGGAACGCCGTCGCGCACACCCTCGCCCAGGTCGAGGGCGGCCTCAAGGACGTCCCGGCCGAGCAGGCCGAGACGATCGTGATCGCCTACGAGCCGGTCTGGGCCATCGGCACCGGCAAGGTCTGCGGCGCCGCCGACGCCCAGGAGGTCTGCGGGGCCATCCGCGGCAAGCTCGCCGAGCTCTACACGCAGGACGTCGCCGACAGGATCCGCATCCAGTACGGCGGCTCCGTCAAGAGCGGCAACGTCGCCGAGATCATGGCGCAGCCCGACATCGACGGCGCCCTGGTCGGCGGTGCCTCGCTGGACGCCGACGAGTTCGTCAAGATCGTGCGCTTCCGCGACCAGTGACGATGTAGAGCGGCGGAGGGGATCCGTCGTACCCTTGCGGGGGTCGGGCCGTGCCCGGCCCCCGTCCGTTATCAAGCTCCGAGGAAGTTGGTCCAGCCGTGGTTATGGGGTTCTCGATCGCCCTGATCGTCTTCAGCGCGCTGCTGATGCTGCTGGTGCTGATGCACAAGGGCAAGGGCGGCGGTCTCTCCGACATGTTCGGTGGCGGCATGCAGTCCTCCGTCGGCGGCTCCTCGGTCGCCGAGCGCAACCTCGACCGGATCACCATCGTGGTCGGGCTGCTCTGGTTCGCCTGCATTGTCGTACTTGGTCTGCTCATGAAGCTGGACGGGTAACTCCGCACACTGGACGCGCGTTGGGCCTTCCGTAGACTGGGGCATCTTCGAGCACCATCACGCAGGGAGTTACGACCGTGGCAAGTGGCAACGCGATCCGGGGAAGCCGGGTCGGAGCGGGGCCGATGGGGGAGGCCGAGCGGGGCGAGTCGGCGCCGCGCCTCCGCATCTCCTTCTGGTGCTCGAACGGGCACGAGACCCAGCCGAGTTTCGCGAGTGACGCGCAGGTCCCGGACACCTGGGACTGCCCCCGCTGCGGATTCCCGGCCGGCCAGGACCGGGACAACCCGCCGGACCCGCCGCGCACCGAGCCGTACAAGACGCACCTCGCCTACGTGCGCGAGCGGCGCAGCGACGCCGACGGCGAGGCCATCCTCGCCGAGGCGCTCGCCAAGCTGCGGGGCGAGATCTGAACAGCCGCTGAACGACCGCCGAAGGGCCTTGACCGCGAACCCGGTTCGCGGACAGGGCCCTTCGTCGTGTCCGGCTCCGGTGGCACGGATCGTCCCGCGCGATCAATTAGGTTGGAGGAGCAGCGGGGCAGAAACGTACGAGAAGAAGTGGGCGATGTCCGAAATGACCACCGAAGGACGCATCAGGCTCAACCGGCTGCCCGAGTGGGCCGCCCTCGGCAAGCACCGGGAGCAGCTGGCCGGCACCCATCTGCGCGAGCTGTTCGCGGCCGACCCGGAGCGCGGCACCGGCTACACCCTGCGGGTCGGCGACCTCCACCTGGACTACTCCAAGCAGCTCGTCACCGACGAGACCCTCCGGCTGCTGCGCGAACTGGCCGTCGCCACCGACGTCGCCGGGCTGCGCGACGCCATGTTCCGCGGCGAGAAGATCAACACCACCGAGGACCGGGCCGTCCTCCACACCGCGCTGCGCGCCCCCCGCGGGGCCGTGATCGAGGTCGACGGCGAGAACGTCGTCCCCAAGGTCCACGCCGTCCTCGACAAGATGGCCGGCTTCGCCGACCGGGTCCGCTCCGGCGAGTGGACCGGCCACACCGGCAAGCCCATCAAGAACGTCGTCAACATCGGCATCGGCGGCTCCGACCTCGGCCCCGCCATGGCCTACGAGGTCCTGCGCGCCTACACCCGGCGCGACCTGACGTTCCGTTTCGTCTCCAACGTCGACGGCGCCGACCTCCACGAGGCCGTCCGCGACCTCGATCCGGCCGAGACGCTGTTCGTCGTCGCCTCGAAGACCTTCACCACCATCGAGACGGTCACCAACGCGACCTCCGCCCGCGAATGGCTCCTCACCGGCCTCGGGGCCGGCCAGGAGGCCGTCGCCCGGCACTTCGTGGCGCTCTCCACCAACGCCGAGCGGGTCGAGGAGTTCGGCATCGACACCGCCAACATGTTCGAGTTCTGGGACTGGGTCGGCGGCCGCTACTCGTACGACTCCGCCATCGGCCTCTCCCTGATGATCGCCATCGGCCCGGACCGGTTCCGCGAGATGCTCGACGGCTTCCACCTCGTCGACGAGCACTTCCGCACCGCCCCGCCGGAGGAGAACGCGCCGCTGCTCCTCGGCCTCCTCGGCGTCTGGTACGGCGGCTTCTTCGACGCCCAGTCGCACGCCGTCCTGCCGTACTCCCACTACCTGTCCAAGTTCACCGCCTACCTCCAGCAGCTCGACATGGAGTCCAACGGCAAGTCCGTGGACCGCCAGGGCGAGCCGGTGGAGTGGCAGACCGGCCCGGTCGTCTGGGGCACCCCCGGCACCAACGGGCAGCACGCCTACTACCAGCTGATCCACCAGGGCACCAAGGTGATCCCCGCCGACTTCATCGGCTTCGCCCGCCCGGTCGACGACCTGCTGCCCGGCCTGGTCGCCCAGCACGACCTGCTGATGGCCAACTTCTTCGCCCAGACCCAGGCCCTCGCCTTCGGCAAGACGCCCGAGGAGGTACGGGCCGAGGGCGTGCCGGAGGAGCTCGTCCCGCACAAGACCTTCCGGGGGAACCACCCCACCACCACCATCCTCGCCGACGCCCTCACCCCCTCGGTCCTCGGCCAGCTGGTGGCGCTCTACGAGCACAAGGTCTTCGTCCAGGGCGCGATCTGGAACATCGACTCCTTCGACCAGTGGGGCGTCGAGCTCGGCAAGGTCCTCGCCAAGCGGATCGAGCCCGTCCTCACCGGCGACGGGGACACCGACGGCCTCGACAGCTCCACCGCGGCCCTCGTCTCCGCCTACCGCGCCCTGCGCGGCCGGAGCTGAGCGGTGGCGGGGGAGAACGCGGTACGGCTCCGGCCGCCGGGGAACGCCGTGGACCGCCGGGCGGTCGGCTGGTGGCGCACCCGGTGCCTGCTCGCCGGCGCCGTCCCGGCCGCGGTCCTGGCCGTGCTCGGCGTCCTGATCGAGCCGGCCCGGACCTGGCTGCTCGCCGCGGCCGCCGTCCCGGCCGCGCTCGGAGCGGTCGGCGCCGCGTTCTTCCCCGCCTGGTGGTTCCGGGTGCACCGCTGGGAGGTCACCGACGAGGCCGTGTACGTGCGCACGGGCGCCCTGTGGCAGGAGTCGCGGATCGCCCCCATGTCCCGGATCCAGACCGTGGACACCGTACGCGGCCCGCTGGAGCAGCTCTTCGGGCTCGCCACCGTCACCGTGACCACCGCCTCCTCCAAGGGCGCGCTCCGCGTCGAGGGGCTCGACCACGAGCTCGCCGCGGAGCTCGCCGAACGGCTCACCGCGATCACCCGGGCGACCCCCGGGGACGCCACGTGAGCCCCGGCGGCACGCCCGGCGGCGAGGGGGAGTGGCGGCGGCTCGACCGGCGCACCCCCCTCGTCACCGCCGCCGTCCTCTGCGGCGTCGCCGCCGGCGCCGGACTGCCGATCGCCGCCGGACTCGCCGGCTCCCGCCCCCTCTGGCAGGCCGTCGCCTGGGTCCTCGCCGGCGCCGCTCTCTTGGTCGGCGGCGGCACCGCCGCCGAGTACGTCCACTGCCGCCGCACCCGCTACCGGACCGTCCCCGACCGGGTGGACCTCCACACCGGACTGCTCCTCCTCAAACGCCGCTCGCTGGCCCGCGACCGGATCCGCAGCGTCGACCTCACGGCCAACCCGCTCCAGCGCGTCCTCGGCCTCGTCAAGGTCCGCATCGGCACCGGCGAGTCCACCGGCGGCGGCGAGTCCACCCTCGAACTCGAACTCGTCACCCGCGCCGAGGGCGAACGGCTCCGCCGCGAACTCCTCGCCCGCCCCGCCGCCCCCGACGCCGGCCCCGCCCACGACGGCCCCCTCGCCGCCCTCGACCCCCGCTGGATCCGCTACGCCCCCGTCTCCTTCGTCGCCCCCGCCCTCGGCGGCGCCGCCGCCGGAGCGGTCATGCAGGTCAGCGAGTGGTTCGGCGCCCAGGCCGAGGTCATCGACTGGATAGGGGAGCGCTTCGCGTCGGTGTCCCTGCCCTGGATGATCGTCGACCTGGTCCTCCTCGCCACCCTCGCGGGCGCCGTCGGCGCCCTCGGCCTCTGGGTCGAGATGTGGTGGAACTTCCGGCTGGAGCGCGAGCCCGGCGGCACCCTCCGGGTCCGCCGCGGCCTGTTCACCGCCCGCTCGGTCACCCTGGAGGAGCGCCGGCTGCGGGGCGTGGAACTCGTCGAGCCCCTCGGCGTCCGGCTCCTCGGCGCCGCCCGGGTCGACGCCGTCGCCACCGGCCTCACCGAGGACGACGACGAGAAGCACACCGACCTCACGTCGCTGCTGCCGGCCGTGCCCCGGGCCGTCGCCGACCGGGTCGCCGCCGAAGTCCTGCGCGAGCCCGCGCCGCCCACCTCCGCCCCGCTCGCCGCCCACCCCCGCGCCGCCCGCACCCGCCGGCTGCGCTGGGCCCTGTCCGCCGTCCTGCTCCCGGCCGCCGTCCTCGCCCTCCTCGGGGCGCTGCTCACCCCGGTGCTGCTGTACGTGGCGGCCGGCTGGACCGCGGTGCTCGCCCCGCTCGCCGTGCTCCTCGCCCGGGACGCGTACCGCTCCCTCGGACACGCCGTCAGCGGCGGCTACCTGGTGGCCCGTTCGGGCACGGTGCGCCGCACCACCGTCGCCCTCCAGCGGACCGGGATCATCGGCTGGACGGTCAAGCAGTCGTACGTCCAGCGCCGCGCCGGGATCCTCACCCTCACCGCCACCACGGCCGCCGGAGAGGGCGCCTACGACGTCCCGGACGCGGGGGAGTCCCAGGGCCTCGCCCTCGCCGACCGGGCCGTGCCGGGGCTGCTCGCGCCCTTCCTCGTCCCCGTGGAGACGCCGGAGGCCCGGTCCACCGAGGGGTGAACCGGGCCTCCTGGGGCCGTGCGTGAGGCTCCGTCAGGCGGAGACCGGCGGACGCAGGCCGGCCGGCAGCTTCGCGGCCGCCGCCGCGTCCATCAGCCACAGCGTGCGCTCGCGGCCGTGCGCGCCGGCCGCCGGGGCCTCCGTCGCGGCCGCGCCGGACAGGGCGAAGGCCGCCGCCTCCGCCTTGTCCTCGCCGGCGGCGAGCAGCCAGACCTCCCGGGCCGCCCGGATCGCCGGGAGGGTCAGGGAGATCCGGGTCGGCGGCGGCTTGGGCGCGTCGTGCACCCCGACCACCGTCCGCCCGGTCTCCCGGACGGCGGGCAGCCCCGGGAAGAGCGAGGCCACATGGGTGTCCGGGCCGACGCCGAGCATCAGCACGTCGAAGGCCGGGACGTCGGCGTCCGGACCGGCCGCCGCGGCCAGCTCGGCCGCGTAGGCCGCCGCGGCGGCGTCCGCGTCGTCGCCGTACGGCCCGTCCGAGGCCGGCATGGCGTGCACCCGGGCCGGGTCCAGCGGGACCCGGTCGAGCAGCGCCTCGCGGGCCTGGGTGACGTTCCGCTCCGGGTCGCCCTCGGGGAGGAACCGCTCGTCGCCCCACCACAGGTCGATCCGCGACCAGTCGATCGCGTCCCGGGCGGGCGCCGCGGCCAGCGCGGCGAGCAGCCCGTTGCCGTTGCGGCCGCCGGTCAGCACGACCGAGGCCGTGCCGCGGGCGGACTGGGCGTCCACGACCGCCGTGACCAGCCGGGCCGCGGTGGCCTCGGCCATCAGCTCCTTGGACCGGTGGACCACCGGCCGGGGGGCGCTCACCTGGCCGCCGCCTTCTTCGCCGGGGCCTTCTTGGCGGGCGCCTTCTTCCCGGAAACCGGAGCGGGCTCCGGAGCGGAATCCGGAGCGGGCTCCCCGGCCGGTTCCCCGGCGGGCTCCGCCGTGACGTCCGGCGCGGGATCCTCCGCCGCGGGGGCGGTGACGGCCGCCTCCTCGTCGAGCCGCTCCAGGCCGTACTTCAGGGCCGCCGCGTAGGTGTCGTCCGGGTCGAGCCGGCGCAGCTCCTCCGCGATCAGCTCGGCCGTCTCGCGCCGCTTGAGCGCCACCGCGCGGTCCGGCTGCCCCTCTATGGAGAGGGTCGCGAGCGAACCGTCGGGCCGGTCGAGGACGATCGGCCCGGCGCTGGTCTCCAGGCGCACGGAGGTGAGGCCCGGCCCGCCGGAGCTGGAGCGCCGCACCGGCACCTTCAGCCGCTCGGCCAGCCACATCGCGAGCAGTTCGACGCTCGGGTTGAACTCCTCGCCCTCCACGTCGGCCGAGGTCACCTTGCAGCGGACCTGGTCGAGCGCGGCGGCCAGCATCGAGCGCCACGGGGTGATCCGGGTCCACGACAGGTCCGTGTCGCCGGGGGTGTAGGTGTCCGCGCGCGCGATCAGCTCCTCGATGGGCTGCTCGGCGGCGTACGTGTCGGTCACCCGGCGCTGGGCGAGGGCGCCCAGCGGGTCGTTCGCCGGGTCGGTCGGCGCGTTCACCGGCCACCAGACGACGACGGGGGCGTCCGGGAGGAGCAGCGGCAGCACCACCGACTGGGCGTGGTCGACGACCTCGCCGTACAGCCGGAGGATCACCGTCTCCCCGGAGCCGGCGTCGGCGCCGAGGCGGACCTCGGCGTCGAGCCGGGTCTTGGCGCGGTCCCGCGGCGAACGCGAGACCCGCTTGATCACCACGAGGGTCCGCGAGGGGTGCTCGCGGGACGCCTCGTTGGCCGCCTTCAGCGCGTCGTAGGCGTTCTCCTCGTCGGTGACGATGACGAGGGTGAGCACCATGCCGACGGCCGGCGTGCCGATCGCCCGCCGCCCGAGCACCAGCGCCTTGTTGATCTTGGAGGACGTGGTGTCCGTCAGGTCGGTCCTCATGGCCGGCGCCAGCTCCTGCCGTCTCGTGCGAGCATCTCGTCCGCCTCGACCGGGCCCCAGGTCCCGGACTCGTACTGGGCGGGCTTGCCGTGCTCGTCCCAGTACCGCTCGATCGGGTCGAGGATCTGCCAGGAGAGCTCGACCTCCTCCACGCGCGGGAAGAGGTTGGAGTCGCCGAGCAGGACGTCGAGGATGAGCCGCTCGTACGCCTCGGGGCTGGACTCGGTGAAGGACTCGCCGTAGGCGAAGTCCATCGACACGTCCCGGATCTCCATCTGGGTGCCCGGCACCTTGGAGCCGAAGCGGACGGTCACGCCCTCGTCCGGCTGCACCCGGATCACGATGGCGTTGCGGCCCAGTTCCTCCGTCGCCGTGTGGTCGAAGGGGGAGTGCGGGGCGCGCTGGAAGACCACCGCGATCTCGGTGACCCGGCGGCCGAGCCGCTTGCCGGTGCGCAGGTAGAAGGGGACGCCCGCCCAGCGGCGGTTGTCGATCTCCAGCTTGATCGCCGCGTAGGTGTCGGTCTTCGACTGGGGGTCGATGCCCTCTTCCTGGAGGTAGCCGACGGCCTTCGCGCCACCCTGCCAGCCGGCCGCGTACTGGCCGCGGACGGTGGACTTCGCCAGGTCCTTCGGCAGCCGGACGGCGCCGAGCACCTTGGTCTTCTCCGCGGCGAGCGCGTCGGCGTCGAAGGAGGCGGGCTCCTCCATCGCGGTCAGCGCGAGCAACTGGAGCAGGTGGTTCTGGATGACGTCACGGGCGGCGCCGATGCCGTCGTAGTAGCCGGCCCGGCCGCCGATGCCGATGTCCTCGGCCATGGTGATCTGCACGTGGTCGACGTACGACCGGTTCCAGATCGGCTCGAAGAGGGTGTTGGCGAAGCGGAGCGCCAGGATGTTCTGGACGGTCTCCTTGCCGAGGTAGTGGTCGATGCGGAAGACCGCCTCGGGCGGGAAGACCTCGTGGACGACCTCGTTGAGCTCCTTGGCGGAGGCCAGGTCGTGGCCGAAGGGCTTCTCGATGACGGCGCGGCGCCAGGAGCCGTTCTTCTGGTCGGCCAGGCCGTGCTTCTTCAGCTGCTGCACGACGAGCGGGAAGAACTTCGGCGGCACGGACAGGTAGAAGGCGAAGTTGCCCCCGGTGCCCTGCGCCTTGTCCAGCTCCTGGATGGTGTCCTTGAGCTGTTCGAACGCCTCGTCGCTGTCGAAGTCGCCCTGGACGAAGCGCATGCCCTGGATCAGCTGCTGCCAGACCTCCTCGCGGAAGGGGGTGCGGGCGTGCTGCTTGACGGCGTCGTGGACCTCCTGCGCGAAGTCCTCGTCCTGCCACTCGCGGCGGGCGAAGCCGATGAGCGAGAAGCCCGGCGGCAGCAGGCCGCGGTTGGCCAGGTCGTAGACGGCGGGCATCAGCTTCTTGCGGGACAGATCACCCGTGACGCCGAAGATGACCAGGCCCGACGGCCCCGCGATGCGCGGGAGCCGTCGGTCCGCGGCGTCACGGAGCGGGTTGGCTCCGTCGACGGTGCTCACAGTGGTCAGCCCTCCGAAGGGGCGAGGCGCTTCAGCTCCGCCTCGGTCGAACCGAGCAGGTCGTTCCAGGCCGCCTCGAACTTCTCGACGCCCTCGTCCTCCAGGAGCTGGACCACGTCGTCGTAGTCGATGCCCAGCTTGCCGACGGCCTCCAGGACCTCGCGGGAGGAGTCGTACGTGCCGCGCACGGTGTCGCCGGTGACCTCGCCGTGGTCGGCGGTGGCCTCCAGGGTCGCCTCCGGCATGGTGTTCACGGTGCCCGGGGCGACCAGGTCCACCACGTACAGCGTGTCCTTGTACGCCGGGTCCTTGACGCCGGTCGAGGCCCACAGCGGACGCTGCTTGTTGGCCTGCGCCTTGTCCAGGGCCGCCCAGCGCTCCGAGGAGTCCGAGAAGACCTCCTCGTACGCCTCGTAGGCCAGGCGGGCGTTGGCGAGGGCGGCCTTGCCCTTGAGGGCCTTGGCCTCGTCGGTGCCGATGCCGTCCAGGCGCTTGTCGATCTCCGTGTCCACGCGGGAGACGAAGAAGGACGCCACCGAGTGGATCTTCGCCAGGTCCAGGCCGCGCTCGCGGGCCTTCTCCAGGCCCGCCAGGTAGGCGTCCATGACCGCGCGGTAGCGCTCCAGCGAGAAGATCAGCGTCACGTTGACGCTGATGCCGAGGCCGATGACCTCGGTGATCGCCGGCAGGCCGGCCTTCGTCGCGGGGATCTTGATGAGGGTGTTCGGCCGGTCGACCAGCCAGGCCAGCTGCTTCGCCTCGGCGATGGTGGCGGCCGTGTCGTGGGCGAGCCGCGGGTCGACCTCGATGGAGACCCGGCCGTCCTGGCCGTCCGTCGAGTCGAAGACCGGGCGCAGGATGTCGGCGGCGTCGCGGACGTCCGCCGTCGTGATCATGCGGATGGCCTCGTCGACGGTCACCTTGCGGGCGGCCAGGTCGGCCAGCTGCTGGTCGTAGCCGTGCCCCTCGGAGATCGCCTTCTGGAAGATCGACGGGTTGGTGGTCACGCCGACGACGTGGCTCTGGTCGATGAGCTCGGCCAGGTTGCCGGAGGTGATCCGCTGGCGGGACAGGTCGTCCAGCCAGATCGCGACGCCTTCGTCGGAGAGGCGCTTGAGAGCGTCTGTCATGAGAGTTGCATCTCCAATAAGTCGTACGTATCCGCGTCAGCGCGCGGCGGCGTCGATCGATTCCCGGGCGGCGGCCACGACGGCCTCCGGGGTGAAGCCGAACTCGCGGAAGAGGACCTTGGCGTCGGCCGAGGCACCGAAGTGCTCCAGCGAGACGATCCGGCCGGCGTCACCGACGTACGTGTGCCAGGTCAGGCCGACGCCGGCCTCGACCGCCACGCGCGCCTTCACCGACGGCGGCAGGACGGCGTCCCTGTACGCCTGGTCCTGCTCCTCGAACCACTCCACGGACGGCATCGAGACCACCCGGGTCGGGACGCCGTCGGCCTGGAGCCGCTCGCGGGCCTCGACGGCCAGGTGCACCTCGGAGCCGGTCGCGATCAGGACGACCTCGGGCGAGCCGCCCTCGGCGTCGAAGAGCACGTAGCCGCCCTTGGCCGCGTCCTCGTTCGGCGCGTAGGTCGGCACGCCCTGGCGGGTGAGCGCCAGACCGTGCGGCGCGCCCTTCCCGAAGACCTTGGTGTGCCGCTTCATGATCTCGCGCCAGGCGATCGCCGTCTCGTTGGCGTCGGCCGGACGGACCACGTTCAGGCCCGGGATGGCGCGCAGCGAGGCCAGGTGCTCCACCGGCTGGTGGGTCGGGCCGTCCTCGCCGAGGCCGATCGAGTCGTGCGTCCACACGTAGGTCACCGGCAGGTGCATCAGGGCCGACAGGCGCACCGCGTTGCGCATGTAGTCCGAGAAGACCAGGAAGGTGCCGCCGTAGACGCGGGTGTTGCCGTGCAGCGCGATGCCGTTCATCTCCGCGGCCATGGAGTGCTCGCGGATGCCGAAGTGGATCGTGCGGCCGTACGGGTCCGCCTCCGGCAGCGGGTTGCCCGCGGGGAGGAAGGACGACGTCTTGTCGATCGTCGTGTTGTTCGAGCCCGCGAGGTCGGCCGAGCCGCCCCACAGCTCGGGGAGGACCTCGCCCAGCGCCTGGAGGACCTTGCCCGAGGCGGCACGGGTGGCGACGGACTTGCCCGCCTCGAAGACCGGGAGCTTCTCCGTCCAGCCGGCCGGCAGCTCGTTCGCCTGGATCCGGTCGAACTCGGCGGCCCGCTCCGGGTTGGCCGTACGCCACTCGGAGAGCTGCTTCTCCCACGCGGCGCGGGCCTCGCGGCCCCGCTCGCCCAGCGCGCGGGTGTGGGCGATGACCTCGTCGGAGACCTCGAAGGTCCGCTCCGGGTCGAAGCCGAGGACGCGCTTGGTGGCCGCGACCTCCTCGTCGCCGAGCGCCGAGCCGTGCGCGGCCTCGGTGTTCTGCGCGTTCGGCGCCGGCCAGGCGATGATCGAGCGCATCGCGATGAACGACGGACGCTCGGTCTCGGCCTCGGCCGCGCGGATCGCCGCGTACAGCGCGGCCGGGTCCAGGTCGCCGTTCTCCTGCGGCTCCACGCGCTGGACGTGCCAGCCGTACGCCTCGTACCGCTTCATCGTGTCCTCGGACACGGCGGTCTCGGTGTCGCCCTCGATCGAGATGTGGTTGTCGTCCCACAGCAGGATCAGGTTGCCGAGCTTCTGGTGGCCCGCGAGCGAGGACGCCTCGGCGGAGATGCCCTCCTGGAGGCAGCCGTCGCCGGCGATCACGTAGACGCGGTGGTCGAACGGGGAGGTGCCGGGGGCCGCCTCCGGGTCGAACAGACCGCGCTCGTAGCGGGCGGCCATCGCCATGCCCACGGCGTTCGCGACGCCCTGGCCCAGCGGGCCCGTGGTGGTCTCGACGCCGGCCGTGTGGCCGTACTCGGGGTGGCCCGGGGTCTTCGAGCCCCAGGTGCGGAACGCCTTGAGGTCGTCCAGCTCCAGACCGAAGCCACCCAGGTACAGCTGGGTGTACAGGGTCAGGGAGGAGTGGCCCGCGGAGAGCACGAACCGGTCGCGGCCCACCCACTCGGGGTCGGACGGGTCGTGGCGCATCACCTTCTGGAAGAGGGTGTACGCGGCCGGCGCGAGGCTCATCGCCGTACCCGGATGGCCGTTGCCGACCTTCTGTACGGCGTCCGCGGCCAGGATGCGGGCGGTGTCGACGGCCCGCTGGTCCAATTCGGTCCACTGGAGGTCTGTGGTGGTCGGCTTAGTGCTCACCCTGGGTCAGGGCTCCTCTCCACATGTCTGTAGCCGGTGACTGAGGGTGTACCGGCGGTGTCGAGCCTACCCCCGAAAAAGCCCCCTCTTTTCGTGTCCATGCCCCTCAAATGAGCAGTACAGAGCAAGAGTGCTGGTGATCGTGGCGCGCCGCCTCCCGAACGGCGCGCCGAACGGCGTCCGCCCCTTGATACGCGCTCGGCGCGCGCTCGGGAGCGAGCCCCGCCAACACGACCCCACCCCCGCGAAGATCGGCGTCTGGGCAACGTCTACAGTGGCGTGGTACGCGCAAGTTTCACCCCGCCTTTATCCGGGGAACTTGCTGGGAATTTCTCTGTCAGGGGTGTGCGTGACGGCCGTCGAGTCCCGACCCGCAGGGGTCGTCTTGACTCCCAGCCCGGGGGGCCATCGGCCGTTCGGGGCCCGCGTCAAGGCATTCGTGGCGCTGACCAAGCCGCGGATCATCGAACTGCTGCTCATCACCACCGTTCCGGTGATGTTCCTCGCCGAGCAGGGCGTGCCGGACCTGTGGCTGGTGCTCGCCACCTGCTTCGGCGGCTATCTCTCGGCCGGCGGCGCCAACGCGCTCAACATGTACATCGACCGCGACATCGACGCGCTGATGGACCGCACCGCGCAGCGCCCGCTGGTCACCGGCATGGTCTCGCCGCGCGAGGGCCTGGTCTTCGGCCTCACCCTCGCCGTCGTCTCCACGCTCTGGTTCGGCCTGCTCGTCAACTGGCTCTCGGCCTGGCTGTCGCTCGGCGCGCTCCTCTTCTACGTCGTGATCTACACGATGATCCTGAAGCGGCGCACCGCGCAGAACATCGTCTGGGGCGGCATCGCCGGCTGCATGCCGGTCCTCATCGGCTGGTCCTCGGTGACGAACTCGATGTCCTGGGCCGCCGTCGTCCTCTTCCTGGTCATCTTCTTCTGGACGCCGCCGCACTACTGGCCGCTGTCGATGAAGGTGAAGGAGGACTACGCGCGCGTGGGCGTGCCCATGCTGCCGGTCCTGGCCTCCAACAAGGTCGTCGCCAAGCAGATCGTCCTCTACAGCTGGGTCATGGTCGCGGTCTCGCTGCTGCTCACCCCGCTGGGCTACACCGGCTGGTTCTACACCGCCGTCGCCCTGGCCACCGGCGGCTGGTGGCTCTGGGAGGCGCACGGCCTGCTGAACCGCGCCAAGGCCGAGGCCACCGGCGCGAAGCTCAAGGAGATGCGCCTCTTCCACTGGTCCATCACCTACGTGTCGCTGCTCTTCGTGGCGGTCGCGGTGGACCCCTTCCTGCGATAGGCGTACGACCCCCGGCGACGGCCGGGCCGTGTGGGCTGAACCACGCGGCCCGGCCGTCGTCAGTCGATCTACCCCTCGGTAGCATCCCTGTCATGGCAGACACCAAGGAAGAGACCACGGCCGTCTCCCCCCGCGACGGGCGCAAGGCGGCCAAGCTGGCCAAGGAGATCCGCGCCTTCGGCAAGGAGCACGGCGGCGTCGAGGGCCAGCTCGCCCACATCGGCCAGGCCGGCACCCGGATCGTCCTCGTCGGCGAGGACGGCGGCTGGGGCGACCTGGTGGCCCCCACCCACGCGATCGCCCGGCAGGCCGCCGAGCAGGCCGGCCTGACCCTGCACGACGAGTTCGACGGCGAGTTCGCCGCCAAGGTCGTCACCGGCCCGTACGAGTGGACCCGCATGGCCGGCATCCAGCTCGGCGGCCCCGCCAACCGCTGACCCCGGCGCCACTGCCGCCACCGTCGGGCGCGCAGGCAACAACCTCACCCGGGGCTCACCCGTTAGGACGTGTGGAGACACGCCCACGCAGGGAGAGCCCCCGAGATGATCGACACGCCGCGCCTGGTGGACCAGTACTGCCACGGGGTGCTCCGGACGGAGCTGGGCCTCGGCACCTTCGAGGCCCACCTCGGCCCGGCCGCCGTCCTGCCCGCCTCCGGCACCACCTTCTTCGACACCCAGACGGGCTTCGCGGTGCGCCGCTGGTGCCCGCCGCTCCTCGGGCTCGACGCCCACTGCCCGCCGGCCCGCTACCTCGCCCGCCGCCGCGAGCTGGGCGTCGCCGAGACCGGCCGCCGGCTGCTGCGGGGCGCCGGCATCGCCACGTACCTCGTCGACACCGGCCTCCCGGACGACCTCACCGGGCCCGCCGAACTCGCCGCCGCCGGTGGCGCGCGCGCCCACGAGATCGTCCGTCTCGAACCCCTCGCCGAGCAGGTCGCCGACACCTCCGGGACCGTCGACGGCTTCCTCGCCAACCTCACCGAGGCCGTCCAGGACGCCGCCGTGCGCTCGGTCGCCTTCTCCTCGGCCGCCGCCGCGCGCTGCGGCCTCGCCGCCGACGCCCGCCCGCCCGGGCGCGGCGAGGCCCGCCGGGCGGCCGGCCGCTGGCTCGCCGACCGGCCCGCGAAGGGCCCCCTCGACTCGCCGGTGCTCCTGCGCCACCTGCTGTGGCTGGCGGTGGGGGCGGGCCGGCCGCTCCAGCTGCACACCGCGGACCGGGACCCGGCGGCCCTGGCCGGCTTCGCCGCCGCCACCGCCGGGCTCGGCGCCGACCTCGTCCTGCTGCACGGCTCCCCGCACCACCGGACCGCCGCCCGGATGGCAAGGGCGTACCCGCACGTCTACGCGGACCTGGGCGCCGCCCTGGCGCACACCGGGGCCCGGGCGGCGGACGTGCTCGCCGAGGTCCTGGAGCTGGCCCCCTTCGGCAAGCTGCTCTACTCCAGCGGCGCCCGCGCCCTGCCCGAGCTCCACGTGGTCGCCGCCGGCGCCTTCCGCGCCGCCCTCGGGCGGGTGCTGGGCACCTGGGTCCTGGACGGCGCCTGGTCCCGTACGGACGCGCAGCGGGTCGCCTCGATGATCGCCGCGGACAACGCGACGCGGGTCTACCGGCTGGGATGAGCCGGTGGACCCGCGTCGGGGGCGTGGCGGGGGCGCGCGTCAGGCCTTCGCGAGCTCCGGGTCGGCCTGGGCCGGGATCTCCGCCGTCGGCAGCGGGCGCTCGCGCAGGCTCAGGGCCAGCCGCAGCACCGCGATCCACATCAGCGAGGAGCCGAGCATGTGGGCGGCGACGAGGAGCTCCGGGACGCCGGTGAAGTACTGGACGTAGCCGATGCCGCCCTGGAGCAGCAGCACGATCAGCAGGTCGCGGGCGCGGGCGCGGGTGTCGTCCGGGGCGTCGACCACGCGCAGGACCAGCCACATCGCGACGGCCAGCGCGCAGACGGCCCAGGCGGCGATCGCGTGGAGGTGGGCGGCGTTCGTCCAGTCCCACGGCATGCGGGGCACGTCGCTGCTGTCGCCCGCGTGTTTGCCGGCGCCGGTCACCGTCGTGCCGAGCACGATCAGCAGGGCCGAGACGACCGTGACGGCCCAGGACAGCTTCCGTACCGGCCCCGGCACGCGCGGGCGGGGGGCGGTGTCGCCCTCGCCGGCCCGGTGCCAGGTGATCACGGTGACGGTGAGCAGCGCGTTCGCGGCGAGGAAGTGGCCGGCCACCGTCCACGGGTTGAGGCCCATCCAGACGGTGATGCCGCCGAGCACGGCGTTGCTCATCACGATCCAGAACTGGGCCCAGCCCCAGCGGGTGAGGTTCCGCCGCCAGGGCTTGGTCGAACGGGCGGCGACGATCGCCCAGCCGACGGCCGCCGACAGGACGTACGTCAGCATCCGGTTGCCGAACTCGATGGCCCCGTGGAGGCCCTGCTCGGGCGTGGCGAAGAGGCTGTCGTCCGTGCACTTGGGCCAGGTGTCGCAGCCGAGACCGGAGCCGGTCAGCCGGACCGCGCCGCCGGTCACGATGATCAGCACGCTCATCACGACGGCGGAGAGCGCGGCGCGCCGGAGGACCCGGGGGGACGGGGTCCAGCGCTGGGCGATGAAGGCGAGGGGGGTCTGCACGGGCCCTATCGTAGGCAAGGGCTTGTGCACGGTTTCACGAGGGGGTATGGGGGAGTCGTCTCCCCGGGGAAAAAAGGGGGGCACGAGGGGTGGCTTGTCGGGAAACGTCACCCTCTGAGCCCCCGCGACTACTCCCAGCGGAAGAACCTCGCCGCAGCGCCGAGCCCCAGGACGGCCCAGACGGCGAGGATCCCGGCGTCGGCCCACGGCATGCCCGCGCCGCCCTGGAGGACGTCCCTGAGGCCGTCGGAGAGGGCGGAGATGGGCAGCAGGGCCAGCACGTCGCCGGCCGCGCCGAACTTCTCCAGCGGGACGATCACCCCGCCGCCGACCAGGAGCAGCAGGAAGACCAGGTTGGCGGCGGCCAGGGTCGCCTCGGCCTTGAGCGTGCCCGCCATGAGCAGGCCGAGCCCGGAGAAGGCGGCGGTGCCGAGGACGAGCAGGAGCAGGACGGAGAGCGGGTCGCCGTGCGGGGACCAGCCCAGGCCGAGCGCGATGGCGGTCAGCAGCAGGACCTGGAGGACCTCGGTGACCAGGACGGAGAGCGTCTTGGCGGTCATCAGGGCCCAGCGGGGCAGCGGGGAGGCGCCGAGCCGCTTGAGGACGCCGTAGCGGCGCTCGAAGCCGGTGGCGATGGCCTGGCCGGTGAAGGCGGTGGACATCACGGCGAGCGCGAGGACGCCCGGGGCGAGGAAGTCGACGGCCTCGCCGGCGCCCGTGTCGACGACGTCCACGGTCGAGAAGAGCACCAGCAGCAGCGACGGGATGACCACCGTGAGGAGGAGCTGCTCGCCGTTGCGGAGCAGCATCCGGGTCTCCAGGGCCGTCTGGGCCGCGATCATGCGCCCGACGGGGGCGGCGCCCGGCTTCGGGGCGTACGTACCGGCGCTCATGCGCGCAGCTCCTTGCCGGTCGGTTCGAGGCTGTGCTTTCCCGGGGGGCGACCCCCGGACCCCCGGCGGATCTCGGGCTTGCCCGCCTTCATGACCTCAGCTCCTTGCCGGTCAGCTCCAGGAAAACGTCTTCGAGGGTGTGGCGCTCGACCGAGATGCCGTCGGGCATGACGCCGTGCTGGGCGCACCAGGTGGTGACGGTGGCGAGCAGCTGGGGGTCGACGGCGCCGGTGATCCGGTACGTGCCGGGCAGCGGCTCGGCGGCCTCGGTGCCGTCCGGGAGCGCCTTGAGCAGCGAGCCGAGGTCGAGGCCGGGGCGGCCGGTGAAGCGGAGGGTGTTCTCGGCGCCGCCGCGGCAGAGCTGCTCGGGGCTGCCCTGGGCGGCGACCCGGCCGGCGTCGACGATGGCGACCTCGTCGGCGAGCTCCTCCGCCTCCTGCATGAAGTGGGTGGTCAGGACGGTGGTGACGCCGTCGGCGCGCAGCTCGCGGACGAGGTCCCAGGTGGCGCGGCGGGCCTGCGGGTCGAGGCCGGCGGTGGGCTCGTCGAGGAAGACCAGTTCGGGGCGGCCGACCACGGCCAGGGCGAGGGCGAGCCGCTGCTGCTGGCCGCCGGAGAGCCGCCGGTAGGCCGTCCGGCCGCAGGAGCCGAGGCCGAGGCGCTCGATCAGGGCGTCGACGTCGAGGGGGTGGGCGTGCAGCTTCGCCACGTGGCGGAGCATCTCCTCGGCGCGGGCGCCGGAGTAGACGCCGCCGGACTGGAGCATCACGCCGACGCGGGGGCGCAGGGCGGCGGCGTCGGCGACCGGGTCGAGGCCGAGGACGCGGACGGTGCCCGCGTCGGGGCGGCGGTAGCCCTCGCAGGTCTCGATCGTGGTGGTCTTGCCGGCGCCGTTGGGGCCGAGGACGGCGGTGACCGTGCCGGTCCGCACGTCGAGGTCGAGGCCGTCGACGGCGGTCTTGGTGCCGTACCGCTTGACCAGGCCGCGGACGCGGACGGCGGTGTCGGCGCTGCCGGCGGACTCGTTTCGCATGCCGGGAAGTCTAAGGACCCGCCGGTACGGGCCCTGCCACGGCCCTGCCGGACGGACGGGAAACGGCTGGTCGGAGCGGCCGTGATTCATCCTACGAATGATCGTTTCCGCAGGTCAGGTAAGCCTTACCTGAGTGATGTACGCCATCGTCGCCGCTTCCGGCGCGGCTTGTCACTGCCTGATTAATTACGCAACAATGGCGTTGTGAAAAACCTTGGCGCGGCTCCGGCGGAGGAACTCGCGACCCGTGAGCGATCCACGCGCAACCGGGTCGCGCGCTCCATCCTGGACCACGGGCCGTCCACCGTCGCCGACCTCGCCGAGCGGCTCGGCCTCACCCAGGCCGCCGTCCGGCGCCACCTGGACGCGCTCGTCGCCGAGCAGGTCGTCGAGGCCCGCGAGAAGCGCGTCTACGGAGCCCGGACCCGCGGCCGCCCCGCGAAGGTCTTCGCCCTCACCGACTGCGGCCGGGACGCCTTCGACCAGTCCTACGACTCCCTCGCCGTCGAGGCGCTCCGCTGGATCGAGCGCAACGCCGGGGGAGAGGCCGCCGTCGCCGCCTTCGCCCGCGACCGGATCGAGGCCCAGGCCGAGGCCTACCGCGAGGCCGTCGAGTCGGTCGAGCCCGAGCGGCGGGCCGAGGCGCTGGCCAAGGCCCTGACGGCGGACGGGTACGCTGCCACTGCGCGCAACGCGCCGGTCGGCGAGCAGCTCTGTCAGCACCACTGCCCGGTCGCCCACGTCGCCGAGCAGTACCCCCAGCTGTGCGAGGCGGAGACGGAAATCTTCTCCCGCCTCCTGGGAACGCACGTCCAGCGCCTGGCCACCATCGCCCACGGCGACGGCGTCTGCACCACGTTCATCCCCCACAGCGCCCCACAGACCACTGAGACAGCATCCGCAAGCACGGCCGGGAGGAAGCCCGCATGACCACCGAGATCAGCCACCCCGAGCTCGAGGGCCTGGGTCGGTACGAGTACGGCTGGGCCGACTCCGACGAAGCCGGTGCGGCCGCCCAGCGCGGCCTCAACGAGGATGTCGTCCGCGACATCTCCGCGAAGAAGAACGAGCCCGAGTGGATGCTGAAGCTCCGCCTCAAGGGCCTGAAGCTCTTCGACAAGAAGCCCATGCCGACCTGGGGCTCCGACCTCGGCGGCATCGACTTCGACAACATCAAGTACTTCGTGCGGTCCACCGAGAAGCAGGCCGAGTCCTGGGAGGACCTGCCGGAGGACATCAAGAACACGTACGACAAGCTCGGCATCCCGGAGGCGGAGAAGCAGCGCCTCGTCGCCGGTGTCGCGGCCCAGTACGAGTCCGAGGTCGTCTACCACCAGATCCGCGAGGACCTGGAGGAGCAGGGCGTCATCTTCGTCGACACCGACACCGCGCTGAAGGAGCACGAGGAGCTCTTCAAGGAGTACTTCGGCACCGTCATCCCGGTCGGCGACAACAAGTTCGCCTCGCTGAACACGGCCGTGTGGTCCGGCGGCTCGTTCATCTACGTGCCGAAGGGCGTGCACGTCGAGATCCCGCTCCAGGCCTACTTCCGCATCAACACGGAGAACATGGGCCAGTTCGAGCGGACGCTGATCATCGTCGACGAGGACGCCTACGTCCACTACGTCGAGGGCTGCACCGCCCCGATCTACTCCTCCGACTCGCTGCACTCCGCGGTCGTCGAGATCATCGTGAAGAAGGGCGGCCGCTGCCGCTACACGACGATCCAGAACTGGTCGAACAACGTCTACAACCTGGTGACCAAGCGCGCCGTCGCCTACGAGGGCGCCACCATGGAGTGGGTCGACGGCAACATCGGCTCCAAGGTCACCATGAAGTACCCGGCCGTCTACCTCATGGGCGAGCACGCCAAGGGCGAGACGCTCTCCATCGCCTTCGCGGGCGAGGGCCAGCACCAGGACGCCGGCGCCAAGATGGTCCACATGGCCCCGAACACCTCGTCGTCCATCGTCTCCAAGTCGGTGGCGCGCGGCGGCGGCCGCACCTCCTACCGCGGCCTCATCGAGATCGGCGAGGGCGCCCCCGGCGCCAAGTCCAACGTGCTCTGCGACGCCCTGCTCGTCGACACCATCTCCCGCTCCGACACGTACCCCTACGTGGACGTGCGCGAGGACGACGTGACCATGGGCCACGAGGCCACCGTCTCCAAGGTCTCCGAGGACCAGCTCTTCTACCTGATGCAGCGCGGCCTGACCGAGCAGGAGGCCATGGCGATGATCGTCCGCGGCTTCGTCGAGCCGATCGCCAAGGAGCTGCCGATGGAGTACGCGCTGGAGCTGAACCGGCTGATCGAGCTGCAGATGGAAGGCGCGGTCGGCTAGTACCGCCACCGCCCCGCCCGTACCGCAGCGACCGATTCTTTACGCAGGAAGAGAG
Organism: Streptomyces sp. NPDC035033; assembly: GCF_040636735.1. Classification (NCBI taxonomy): domain Bacteria; kingdom Bacillati; phylum Actinomycetota; class Actinomycetes; order Kitasatosporales; family Streptomycetaceae; genus Streptomyces; species Streptomyces sp. NPDC035033. Next base: position 31,155 of record NZ_JBEZUZ010000062.1, read on the forward strand.
CAACACGACAGCCATGGCTGACGCCCAGAACATCCCGGCGGGCTCCACCACCGCCGGCTCGATCGCGGTGGCCGCCGAGTCCACCGTCGCCACCCGCATGAGCGCCCCGCCGTCCTACGACGTCGCGGACTTCCCCGTCCCGCACGGCCGCGAGGAGGAGTGGCGGTTCACCCCGCTCGCCCGCCTCCGCGGTCTGCACGACGGCACCGCCGTCGCCACCGGCGAGGGCGTCCGGGTCGAGATCGAGGCCCCCGAGGGCGTCACCGTGGAGACCGTCGGCCGCGACGACGAGCGGCTGCGCAAGGCCGGCAAGCCGGTCGACCGCGTCGCCGCCCAGGCGTACTCCTCCTTCGAGAAGGCGTCGGTCGTCACCGTCGCCAAGGAGGCCGTCCTCTCCGAGCCGATCCGCATCGCCGTGCACGGCCGGGGCGGCGTCGCCTTCGGCCACCAGGTGATCGAGCTCGGCGCCTTCGCCGAGGCCGTCGTCGTCATCGACCACACCGGTGACGCGGTGCTCGCCGCCAACGTGGACTTCGTCCTCGGCGACGGCGCCAAGCTCACCGTCGTCTCCGTCCAGGACTGGGAGAAGGACGCCGTCCACGTCGCCCAGCACAACGCGCTGCTCGGCCGGGACGCCTCCTTCAAGTCGGTCGTCGTCACCTTCGGCGGTGACCTCGTCCGCCTCCACCCGCGCGTCAGCTACGCCGCCCCCGGCGGCTCCGCCGAGCTCTTCGGCCTGTACTTCACCGACGCCGGCCAGCACCAGGAGCACCGCCTCCTCGTCGACCACAACACCCCGCACTGCACCTCGAACGTCGCCTACAAGGGCGCGCTCCAGGGCCAGGACGCGCACGCGGTGTGGATCGGCGACGTCCTCATCCAGGCCGCGGCCGAGGGCACCGACACCTACGAGCTCAACCGGAACCTCGTCCTCACCGACGGCGCCCGGGTCGACTCCGTGCCGAACCTGGAGATCGAGACCGGCGAGATCGCCGGCGCCGGCCACGCCTCCGCCACCGGCCGCTTCGACGACGAGCAGCTCTTCTACCTGATGGCCCGCGGCATTCCGGAGACCGAGGCCCGCCGCCTCGTCGTCCGCGGCTTCTTCGCCGAGCTGGTCCAGCAGATCGGCCTGCCGGACGTCGAGGAGCGCCTGATCGCCAAGGTCGAGGCCGAGCTGGAGGCCTCCGTCTGATGGCCTTCGTCCGAGTCTGCGCGCTGAGCGAGCTGGAGGCCGACACCCCGAAGCGGGTCGAGGTCGACGGCACGCCGGTGTCGGTCGTCCACACCGAGGGCGAGGTGTTCGCGATCAACGACATCTGCTCGCACGCCAACGTCTCCCTCTCGGAGGGTGAGGTCGAGGACTGCGCCATCGAGTGCTGGCTGCACGGTTCCAGCTTCGACCTCCGCACCGGCAAGCCGTCCGGTCTTCCCGCGACGCGCCCCGTCCCCGTGTACCCCGTAAAGATCGAAGGGGACGATGTGCTCGTCTCCGTCACCCAGGAGTCCTGAGTCACCCATGGCAACGCTCGAAATCCACGACCTGCACGTCTCCGTCGAGGCGGAGAACGGCCCCCGCGAGATCCTCAAGGGCGTCGACCTGACCATCAAGCAGGGTGAGACCCACGCGGTCATGGGCCCCAACGGCTCCGGCAAGTCGACCCTGGCGTACTCCCTGGCGGGTCACCCCAAGTACACGATCACCGGCGGCACCGTCACCCTCGACGGCGAGGACGTCCTGGAGATGTCCGTCGACGAGCGCGCCCGCGCCGGCGTCTTCCTCGCCATGCAGTACCCGGTCGAGGTCCCCGGCGTCTCGGTCTCCAACTTCCTGCGCACCTCCGCCACCGCCATCCGCGGCGAGGCCCCCAAGCTCCGCACCTGGGTGAAGGAGGTCAAGGAGGCCATGGAGAAGCTCCAGATGGACCCGGCCTTCGCCGAGCGCAACGTCAACGAGGGCTTCTCCGGCGGCGAGAAGAAGCGCCACGAGATCCTCCAGCTGGAGCTCCTCAAGCCGAAGATCGCGATCCTCGACGAGACCGACTCCGGCCTCGACGTCGACGCCCTGCGCATCGTCTCCGAGGGCGTCAACCGCGTCCGCGAGACCGGTGAGGTCGGCACCCTCCTCATCACCCACTACACGCGCATCCTGCGCTACATCAAGCCCGACTTCGTGCACGTGTTCGCGAACGGCCGCATCGTCGAGTCCGGCGGCGCCGAGCTCGCCGACCAGCTGGAGAACGAGGGCTACGACAAGTACGTGAAGGGTGGCGCATCCGCGTGACTTCCGCCCATCAGGGGCTGACCGGCCTCCTCGACACCGAGGCGATCCGCAAGGACTTCCCGCTCCTGGATCGCACGGTCCACGACGGCAAGAAGATCGTGTACCTGGACTCCGCGGCCACCTCGCAGAAGCCGCGGCAGGTCCTCGACGCGCTCAACGCCTACTACGAGCGGCACAACGCCAACGTGCACCGCGGCGTCTACACGGTCGCCGAGGAGGCCACCGCGCTGTACGAGGGCGCCCGCGACAAGGTCGCCGCCTTCATCAACGCGCCGAGCCGCAACGAGGTGATCTTCACCAAGAACGCCTCCGAGTCGCTCAACCTCGTGGCCAACATGCTCGGCTGGGCCGAGGACCCCTACCGGGTCGACCACGAGACCGAGATCGCCATCACGGAGATGGAGCACCACTCCAACATCGTCCCGTGGCAGCTGCTCTCGCAGCGCACCGGCGCGAAGCTGAAGTGGTTCGGCCTCACCGACGACGGCCGTCTCGACCTGTCGAACATCGACGAGGTCATCACGGAGAAGACGAAGATCGTCTCCTTCACGCTGGTCTCCAACCTGCTCGGCACCCAGAACCCGGTCGAGACCATCGTCCGGCGCGCCCAGGAGGTCGGTGCGCTCGTCTGCGTCGACGCCTCCCAGGCGGCCCCGCACATGGTCCTGGACGTGCAGGCGCTCCAGGCCGACTTCGTGGCCTTCACCGGCCACAAGATGTGCGGCCCCACCGGCATCGGCGTGCTGTGGGGACGGCAGGAGCTCCTGGAGGACCTGCCGCCCTTCCTCGGCGGCGGCGAGATGATCGAGACCGTCTCGATGCACTCCTCCACCTACGCGCCGGCCCCGCACAAGTTCGAGGCGGGTACGCCCCCGATCGCCCAGGCCGTCGGCCTCGGCGCGGCCGTGGACTACCTGTCGGCGATCGGCATGGAGAACATCGCGCGCCACGAGCACGCGATCACCGAGTACGCCGTCCGCCGCCTCCAGGAGGTCCCCGACCTGCGGATCATCGGCCCCACCACGGCCGAGGACCGCGGCGCGGCGATCTCCTTCACGCTCGGGGACATCCACCCCCACGACGTGGGGCAGGTGCTGGACGAGCAGGGCATCGCGGTCCGGGTCGGCCACCACTGCGCGCGGCCGGTCTGCCTGCGGTACGGAATTCCTGCGACCACGCGGGCGTCGTTCTACCTGTACTCCACCCCGGCCGAGGTCGACGCCCTGGTCGAGGGACTGGAGCACGTCCGTAACTTCTTCGGATAGGGCGGCTGAGGCTGTGAAGCTGGATTCGATGTACCAGGACGTCATCCTGGACCACTACAAGCACCCGCACGGGCGGGGCTTGCGGGACGGCGACGCCGAGGTGCACCACGTCAACCCGACGTGCGGCGACGAGATCACGCTCCGCGTGAAGTACGACGGCGAGCGCGTCGCGGACGTCTCGTACGAGGGCCAGGGCTGCTCCATCAGCCAGGCCTCGGCCTCCGTCCTCAACGAGCTGCTCGTCGGCAAGGAGCTGACCGAGGCGCGGCGGATCCAGGAGACCTTCCTGGAGCTGATGCAGTCCAAGGGCCAGGTCGAGCCGGACGACGCCATGGAGGAGGTGCTGGAGGACGCCGTCGCGTTCGCCGGCGTCTCCAAGTACCCGGCCCGTGTGAAGTGCGCGCTGCTCAGCTGGATGGCGTGGAAGGACGCGACCGCCCAGGCGCTGGGCGACGCGGAGAGGAAGTCGGCATGACCGAGAACGTGACCGAGAACGCGACCGAGCAGGCCGAGGCGGCCACGGTGAAGCCGGCCTCCGAGGAGGAGATCCGCGAGGCCCTGTACGACGTCGTCGACCCCGAGCTGGGCATCGACGTCGTCAACCTCGGCCTGATCTACGGGATCCACATCGACGACGCCAACATCGCGACGCTGGACATGACCCTGACCTCGGCGGCCTGTCCGCTGACGGACGTCATCGAGGACCAGGCCCGCGCCGCCACCGACGGCATCGTCAACGAGCTGCGGATCAACTGGGTCTGGATGCCCCCGTGGGGCCCGGACAAGATCACCGACGACGGCCGCGAGCAGCTCCGCGCGCTCGGCTTCAACGTCTGAGCGGTGACCGCGTGCGAAGAGGCCCCCGGCCGTGTGCCGGGGGCCTCTTCGCGCTGCCGGGTTCTCCGCCGGGTCAGACGGCCGGCCCCGCCGCCGCCCGGGCCAGGACCGGGCCCAGGTTCTCCTTGCGGATGCGCCGGTCGACGTAGAGGAGGCCGGAGGTCAGCGGCTGGAGGGGGCCCAGGAGGGCCTGGGTCAGGAGCTGGAGCAGAGCCAGCAGGGCCATCTGGGTGCCGGCGGCCGTGAAGACCGTGCCGGGCGTGGCGTGCTGGGCGAGCGGGGCGGCGAAGAGCGAGACCTGCGTCGCCAGGGAGATCGCCATCTGCACGGCGAACGAGACGCAGCCGACGATCAGCATCATCACCAGCGTGTAGCCGAAGATCCGCCACCAGGAGCCGCGGACCAGCTCCGAGGAGCGGCGCAGGGCGGTCAGCGTGCCGGCGGACTCGACGACGGCGGCCGTCGGGGCGAGGCTGAACTTCACCCAGATCCACAGGGCCAGAGGCATCGTCCCGAAGCCGAGGAGGAGGAAGAGCAGCCCGGAGAGCGCCCAGCCGGTCCCGTCGCCCCCGTCCGTTCCGATGCTCGCGACCATCGCGCCCAGCAGCAGGAAGAAGCCGGCCAGGAAGAGCAGCACCGGCACGAGGACGGCCAGCGCCGGCAGGGCGACCGTGCCGAGCACCGGGCCGAGCCGGGACCAGGCCCGGCGCCACACCGTCCCGAAGCGGGCCCGGCGGCCGAGCACCGCCTCCTGGACCACGACCCCGACGGCCGCGTACAGCAGCCCCGTCGCCAGCAGCACCCCCAGCGAGAAGACCAGCCAGAAGGAACCCAGGCCGATGAAGAGCGGCGAGAGGTCCGAGAGGCCGGGCTCCCCGGGGGCGGAGGTGTCCGCCATGGCCTCCCACCGGTCGGCGAGGGCGGCCCAGAGGGCCGCGCCGAGCCCGGCGATCACCGCGGCGGCCAGCGCGTAGGCGACCAGGGTGATGCCGAGGAGCTCCTTCCAGTGGCGGCGGTACGCGCCGAAGGCACCCCCCAGGACGTGGTTCAGGTCGAGCGGCGCCAGGGGTATCACGCCGGGCTTCGGCGGCGGAGGGGAGGGCGCGTAGCCGTACCCGTACGGTCCAGGGGCATAAGTCATGCGGACACGGTAGCGGCCGCCGTTGCGTACGCCCGTACACACCCGTGTGTACCCTCGTACACATGGGTTACGGACTGCTCGCCGGGGCCATCGCGGCCGAGATCATCGCCACCACCTCCATGAAGTACAGCGAGGGCTTCAGCAGGTTCTGGCCCTCGGTCGTCACCGGCGCCGGGTACCTCGTCGCCTTCGCGCTGCTCGCCCAGGCGCTCAAGACCCTCCAGGTCGGGACCGCCTACGCGATCTGGTCCGGCGTCGGCACGGCGGCCGTCGCCGGCATAGGGATCCTCTTCCTCGGGGAGACGCTGAACCTCGCCAAGATCGCCGGCATCGTCCTCATCGTCGCCGGGGTCGCCGTGCTCAACCTGGGCGGGGCCCACTGATGGCGCGGCCCCGGCGGTACGACCCCGGGCGGCGGGAGCGGATCGTGGACGCCGCCCTGCGGGTGGTCCGGCGGTACGGGATCGGCGGGCTGAGCCACCGCACGGTCGCCGCCGAGGCGGACGTGCCGCTCGGCTCCACCACGTACCACTTCTCCTCCCTCGACGAACTCCTCGTCGGCGCCCTCAGGAAGGCCGACGCCGGCTTCGCCGAGGAGCTGGCGCGCGCGGCCGTCCCCGACCGCGACGGACTCGCCGGCCCGCTCGCCCGGCTCCTCGGGGAGTGGCTCGGCGGGGACCGGACCGGGGTGGAGCTGGAGTACGAGCTCTACCTCGCCGCCCTGCGCCGGCCCGCGCTGCGCCCCGTCGTCGCCGAGTGGACCGAGGCGGTCGTCGCCGTCCTCGCCCCGCGCACCGGGCGGGCCACCGCCCGCGCCGTGGCCGCCCTCCTCGACGGCCTCGGCCTCCAGGCGCTGCTCACCGGCGCGCCGTACGACGAGGCGTACGCCCGCGAGATGCTGGCCCGGATCCTGAACGAAGGCCCGAAAGGGCGGGCCGGCGACTCGTCGGATGCTCCGGCCGGGCCGACCGGCACCTGAGACCGGTTGGCCCGCGCGCCGCCCCGCCCGTTAGGTTTTCCGTCATGACCACTGCTCCTCGCACCACCGGCGCCGTCGCCGCCGGCCTCGCCACCCTCGCCGGTGACGGCACCGTTCTCGACACCTGGTTCCCCGCTCCCGAGCTCAGCGACGCGCCCGGCCCGGCCGGCACCACGCGGCTCTCCCCGGACGAGGCGGTGAACGCCCTCGGCGAGGGCGCCGCCAAGGCCCTCGGCGTGGACGCCCGCCGCGGCGTCGAGGTGGTCGCCGTCCGCACCGTCGTCGCCTCCCTCGACGACAAGCCGCTCGACGCCCACGACGTCTACCTCCGCCTCCACCTGCTGAGCCACCGCCTGGTGAAGCCGCACGGCCAGAACCTGGACGGCATCTTCGGCCACCTGGCCAACGTCGCCTGGACCTCGCTCGGCCCGGTCGCCGTCGACGACGTCGAGAAGGTGCGCCTGCGCGCCCGCGCCGAGGGCCTCCAGCTCTCGGTGACCTCCGTCGACAAGTTCCCCCGCATGACCGACTACGTCGTGCCCGCCGGCGTCCGCATCGCCGACGCCGACCGGGTCCGCCTCGGCGCCCACCTCGCCGCCGGCACCACCGTCATGCACGAGGGCTTCGTCAACTTCAACGCCGGCACGCTCGGCACCTCCATGGTCGAGGGCCGCATCTCCGCCGGCGTCGTCGTCGGCGACGGCTCCGACATCGGCGGCGGCGCCTCCACCATGGGCACCCTCTCCGGCGGCGGCAACGTCGTCATCTCCATCGGCGAGCGCTGCCTGGTCGGCGCCGAGGCGGGCGTCGGCATCGCGCTCGGCGACGAGTGCGTCGTCGAGGCCGGCCTGTACGTCACCGCCGGCACCCGGGTCACCCTGCCCGACGGCCAGATCGTCAAGGCCCGCGACCTCTCCGGGCAGTCGAACATCCTCTTCCGCCGCAACTCGGTCACCGGCGCCGTCGAGGCCCGCCCGAACAACGCGGTCTGGGGCGGTCTCAACGACATCCTGCACAGCCACAACTGACGACAACCGAACCTCGTCCCGGAGCGTTGTCACTGCGGAGCGCAGTGCTCCACCCGGACGAGGCGAGGAGTCGACATGAGGACGAAGCCCATGGCCGCCGCGGTGCTCACCGCGGCGGCCGTGCTGCTGCCGGCGGGCGCCGCCCTGGCGGACGAGACGCACACGCACAACGGGCCGACCGTGACCAACGGCCCCAGTCTCACCCTGCACACCGGACAGATCGACGATCCCCTGGAGGACGTCCTGGAGCACGCGGCGGTCCTGGGGCGGACTCACACCACCGATTCCGCCTGAAGCAGCTCCTCCAGGAGCACCCGCAGCCCGTCGGCCGTCTCCCGGCCGGCGGGCCGCAGCGGTTCCCGGACCGGGCCGCCGAGGAGCGCCTTCGCGGTGACCGTGCCCGGCAGGCCCGCGGCCATCATCCGCTCGACGAGCGGCAGCGTCCGGGCGTGCAGCCGGGCGGCCAGGGCGGTGTCGCCGGAGTCGTACGCGTCGAGGACGGCGGCGAGCGGGCGCGGCGCCACGTTGGCGACCGTGCTCACGTAGCCGGCGCCGCCGACCGCGTAGAGCGGCAGGTTCAGCTCCTCGCTGCCGGAGTAGTACGCGAGCGGGGTCTCCGCGATCAGCCGGGCCGAGGTCATCAGGTCGTACGAGCAGTCCTTCACGGCCGTGATCCGCGGGTGCCCGGCGAGCCGGCGCATGGTGTCGGGCTCGACGCGGGTGCCGGTGCGGCCGGGGATGTCGTAGACCATCAGGGGGAGCCCGGTGGAGTCCGCGACCTTCAGGAAGTGGGCGGCGACCGCGTCCTGCGGCGGGCGGCTGTAGTACGGGGTGACGACGAGCAGTCCGTCGGCGCCGGCGGCCTCCGCCTGCCGGGCCAGCTCCACGGTGTGCCGGGTGTCGGCGGTGCCGACGCCCGCGACCAGCGCCGGGGCCGGGCCGACCGCTTCCCGCACCGCCCGGATCAGCGCCGCCTTCTCCTCGTCCGAGGTGGTGGGGGACTCGCCGGTGGTGCCGTTCAGGACCAGTCCGTCGCAGCCCTCGCCGACCAGCCGGGCGGCCAGTTTCCCGGCCGCGTCGAGGTCGAGGGCGCCGGAGCCGGTGAAGGGGGTGACCATCGCGCAGAGGGCGCGGCCGAAGGGGCGGTGCGTTCCCGGAGTGCTCATGCGGGAAGTCTGGCCGCGTCCGTCCGGGAAGGTCCACTTAGATCTGCTTCGGCGAAACGTTCAGCCCGGGTGAAGGGTTCAGAGCGTCAGCTTGAAGCCCTCGTGGCTCCGGGCGTACCCCAGCGAGGCGTAGAAGCGGTGGGCGCCGGCGCGCTCCTTGTTGCTGGTCAGCTGGACGAGGGCGCAGCCGCGGGCCCGCGCCCGGTCGGCGGCCAGCTCCATCAGCCGGCGGCCCAGGCCCGTGCCCCGGCGGTCCGCCCGGATCCGGACGGCCTCGACCAGCGCGCGCTCGGCGCCGCCCTTGCCGAGGCCGGGGATGTAGGTGGCCTGGAGGCAGCCGAGGACGAGGCCCTCCTCCACCAGGACCAGCATCTCGTTGCGGGGGTCGGTCTCGATGGCCGCGAAGGCGCGCTCGTACGCCTCGGTGACCTGGACGGTCGCGGGGTCGACGACCCGCTCCTCGTCGGCCAGGAGGGCGAGGACGGCGGGGAGTTCGGCGCGGGTGGCGGGGCGGAGGATCACGGGCCGAAGTCTGCCATGCCGAAAACCCTTGACCTCGACCAAGGTCGAGGAAGGAGGCTCGGGTCATGCGCACCGAGCAGAAGGAGATCCGCATGAAGACCGTCGCGCGCCTTGGCGCCCGTCCCGAGCCGCACCGCCCCGGAGTCGGCGCCGTCCTCGTCAGCACCTGGCGGGTCGGCACCCCCGAGCGCCAGGGGGCCGCCGTGGAGGCCATCCGCACGACCTGGGAGCGCCGGGCGTGGCCCACCCCCGACCTGCTCTCGTACAGCGTCCTCGCCGGCACCGACGGGGAGACGCTGCTGCACTACTCGCAGTGGACCGGGGAGGAGGCGTACGAGGAGTTCGTCCGGACCTTCCGGGACGACCGGAACGCCGAGATCGACGCCGCCGTGCCCGGCATCGAGCGGGTCGAACTCCGTCGCTACGGGCCGGTCCACCGCTCCACCGTCCACCGCACGGCGGGCCCGGGGAAGGAGCCGGGGATCGTCGTGGTCGTCGAGGCGGACTTCGACGCCGACGGGGCCGCCGGACAGCGGGAGGAGTGGGTGGAGCGCGTCCTGGCGGCCCTGGCGGACGACGAGGCCACGGCGGCCCGGCCGGCGTCCGGCGGGATCAGCGGCAACTTCCACCTCTCCACCGACGGCGGCCGGGTCCTCAACTACGCCGAGTGGGAGAGCGAGCGGGCCCACGAGGAATGGCTCGCGGACGCCGCCCCGCTGAGCGAGGCGTGGCGGCGGGTGCAGCACGACCCGCGGCTCACCGGCGGCCGGGTACGGCGCTACGCGCCCGCGCTCGGTCTGAGCGCGGGCGCGTGAGAAGCGCCCTCCGGGTCACGGGCGGAAGCGCAGGACCTGCGGGTCGTGGTCGCTGTCCTGGTCCGCGAACTCGGCGTTGATGTGCACGCTGTCGTACGCGAAGTGGTGCACGCCGGGGCTGGTCAGGATCTGGTCGAGGACCTGGCTGTTGCCCTGGTAGACGTACGAGTAGCGCTCGGAGGCCGGCAGCGACTTCACGGCCGGGTACAGCACGCCGCCGTCGGTCAGCGCCTCGGTGGTCGCCGAGAACTCGAAGTCGTTGATGTCGCCGACGACCAGGACGTCCGCCTGCTTGTCGATCGCCGTGATCTCCTTCACGAAGGCGTTGACGGCCTGCGCCTGGAGGAGGCGCTTGGCCTCGGAGGAACGGTTCGGCGGCTGGTGGTGGGAGGTCAGGCCCTCGTCGCCGCCCTTCGAGCCGAAGTGGTTGGCGATGACGAAGACCGTGCGGCCGCGGAAGAGGAACTCGCCCGCCAGCGGCTTGCGGCTGGCCTCCCAGGCGGCGTTCGCCGGGTCGATCCGGCCGGGGGAGAGGGTCAGGGCGGCGCGGCCCTTCGAGCCGGTGACGCCGGTCGCGGTGGTCGCGTCGCCGCCCGCGCGGTCCACGAAGGAGACCCGCTCGGGGTTGAAGAGGAAGACCTGACGGATGTTGCCGCCGGGCTCGCCGCCGTCCTTGTTGTTCTGCGGGTCGACCGAGCGCCACTCGTACGCCGGGCCGCCGGCCGCCACGATCGCGTCCGTGAACTTCTTCAGCGTCTGGCCGGCCGAGACCGTGCCGTCGTTCTTGGCGCCGTTGTCGTCCTGGATCTCCTCCAGGGCGAGGACGTCCGGCGCGGCCAGGTTCTCCACGACCGCCTTCGCGAGCGCGTCGAACTTCTCCTGCGGGTCGGTCGGGTCGAGGTTCTCCACGTTGTACGTGGCCACGGCCAGCTCGTTCTTGTGCTGCTTCTCGGTCACCTCGCGCTCCAGGCCCATGTCCTGGAGGGTGCCGAGGGTGCGGGCGGTCAGCGTGTAGCCGCCGAACTGGTTGAAGTCGAGCGGGCCCTCGGTCGAACCGGTCAGCCAGTCGCCGACGTTCGCCTTCGGGAAGGGCTGCTGGGCGAGCGGGATCAGCGACTGGATCTGGAGCCGGCCGGTGTTCTGGGAGGCGTACGAGCCGTAGACCGTGCCGCCGCGCTCGTTGTCGTTCTCCCACGGCTTCACCGTGACCCACAGCTCGGAGTACGGGTCGGTGGCGCCGACCACCCGGGAGGAGCCGACGCGGACGTTGGTGCCCTCCAGCGACTCGTAGTAGTCCAGGGCGTACGCGTCGGGGTCCAGCTCCAGGCCGTTGATCGAGCCGCCGTTCGCCGGGTCGCCCTCGGGGGCGTAGGCGTCCGGCACCGACCAGGGGGCGATGTGGACCGGGGCGGGCAGCGCGTTGCCCTTCGAGACCACGGTGACCTTGGGGCGGGAGAGCTGGGTCAGCGACTGGTTGCCGGAGTTCAGGCCGCCGGGGACGTACTCGGTGACCGTGCCGTCGACGCTGACCGCGTCGCCGACCGCGACCGCCGGGGTGGAGCCCGTGAAGACGAACAGGCCCTCGCTGGTGGCCGGGTTCCCGTCGCCCTGCGGGTCCTGCATCCAGAAGCCGCGCGAGGAGCCGTACCCGCGGACGCCGGTGACGACGCCCGTCACCCCGGTGACCTGCTTGCCGGCCAGCGGCGAGACCCGGGTCGTGCCCTGGACGTCGTGGATGCGGACGGCGGCGGCGTCCTCGGCCGCGGCGGTCTGCGAACCGGCGAGCAGCCCGGCCGCGAGGGCGGCCGCGACCACCGCGGAGACGGCGGCGGATCTCGGTATGGAGGAAGACATCAGGAGGCTCCGAGGTGCTTGGAGGAACGGCAGAGGCATCTACGCGCGTCAATCTCCGGTGAGAGCGCCCCACTTGTCAAGGGTCGACGGGTGTACGAAGGCTGACGGTCCCGTGAACCGGCGGAAGGCCCCCCGGATGCGTCTACGCTGAGACGCCGGCCCACACCGGTGCCGGCCGGTCCCACCGGGCACCCCACCGATCCACGCGCGCGTCGAGGAGATCCCCCACATGGCTGCGGAGCACCCCACCCTTCCCCCCGTTCGGCTGCCCTCGGACGCGGAGCTGGCTCGGGACGCCCTGGCCGCCCCCCTCCTCGCCCACGCCGTGCGCCTCGCCCGCTGGGCCGGCCCCGACACCCGGGTCGGCGCCGGCGGCGAACTCGTCGACGAGCAGCTCCCGGACGCCGCCGTCGCCCTCGGCCTCGCCGACGACGAGGACGCCGAGTACTGGGCGGGCGACGCCTGGCGGCTCGCCGTCGACACCGGCCTCGTCGACGTCGAGGACGGCGCCGACGACGAGACCCCCGGCACCGCCGCCGCCGGCGAGAACCTCGCCGTCGTCACCGGCGGCGCGCCCCAGGACGTCCTCGGGCTCTGGCTGGACGCCTTCGACGCCGTCTTCGCCGACGCCGTCGCCCCCGTCCTGGACGACCTGGAGCCCCTCCTCGACGAGGACGGCGGCCTCGACCTCGACACCCTGGACTGGGACCCCGAGGCGGAGGCCGACTTCCTGGAGGGCGTCCTCGGCAACCTCTACCTGCTGACCGTCAGCGAGGGCGGCCCCGGCGACGGCCCCGTGCCGCTGCCCGCGCTCGCCGCCTCCATGGTCGTCCCCGACGACATGGGCGAGCCCACCGACGACGTCCTGGAGCAGGTCTCCGACGCGATGATGCGGCTCGACGAGCAGTTCCGGCTCCTGGAGCCCATCGGCCTCGTCGAGTACCAGCCCGTCGACGAGGCCCTGATGGCCGAGGAGGGCGAGGAGCCCGCCCCGCCCGTGGACGACGAGGACGTCACCCGCTACGGCATGGTCCGGCTCACCCCGCTCGGCCTCTACGGCGTCCGCGCCCGCATGCTGGAGGCCGGGGTGGTGGCCCCCGCCGTCGGCGAGCTCGCGGAGAAGGACGCCGACGCCCTCCTCGACGGCCTCGCCGGCTACCCCGGGGCCGCCGCCCGCGCCGAGACCGAGGCCTGGCTCGCCGGCCGCGAACCGGTGCCCGCCGCCGCCGAACTCCTCGCCGCCGCCCGCGGCTCCGACCCGGCCTCCCCGCTGCGCCGCCTCCACTGCCAGCAGGCCCTCGCCCTCGTCGGCCCGGAGGCCGAGCCGGTGGTCCGCGCCGTCCTCGACGACCCCGAGCTCGGCGGCCTCGCCCGCGTCTGGCTCACCGAGCGCGGCGCCTCCGACGTCCCCCCGCCGCCCGAGTCCATGATCTTCTGGCTCGCCGTGGACACCATCGCCGCCCAGCTCGACGCCGTCGGCGACCTGTCCGAACTCCAGGAGCTCATCGAGGGCCTGACCAGCCGTCACACCGGCTTCCTGGAGACCGCCTGGCGGGTCGAGCACCCGGCCACGGCCGACGTCCTGGACGCGATGGGCCGGCTCCACCCGGACAAGACGGCCGCCAAGGAGGCCCGCAAGGCCGCCTTCAAGGCCCGCTCGCGCACCGGCTCGGCCTGACCCCCGCCCCTCCCGTGCGCCCCCGGCCGTCCGGGGGCGTTCCCGCGGTGTTCAGCCCCCGTTCCCGCGGGCGCGCCATGGTGTGCGCGACATCCGGCCCGCAGCAGGGAGAGACCGCACACCATGGCCCTCAACCGCAGAGAGTTCACCCAGAAGTCCGCCGCCGCCGGCTTCGCCCTCACCGGCGCCGTCGGCGTCCTCGCCACCGCCCCCGAGGCCCTCGCGAGCGACGAGCGCGCCCACGGCGGCCCCGGCCGCGACGGCGACGACCGCGGGTACGACGGCCACGGCCACGACCGCCTCGGCTACGGCCCGCTCGTCGCCGACCCCGACGGCCTCCTCGCCCTGCCCGAGGGCTTCTCCTACCGCGTGATCACCCGCACCGGCGTCACCCGCCTGGAGAGCGGCGAGTTCACCCCCTCCCACCACGACGGCGCCGCCACCTTCGCCGGCCCGCGCGGCACCACGTACGTGGTCTACAACCACGAGCTCAAGGGCGCCCGCTCCAAGTGGGCGCACCCCGTCCCGCTCACCGAGGGCCTGGTCTACGACCCCGCCGCGGCCGGCGGCTGCACCGTCGTCGAGATCCACCGCGACGGCACCGTCGCCGAGTGGGTCGGCATCGCCGGCACCTCCACCAACTGCGCCGGCGGCCGCACCGCCTGGGGCACCTGGCTGACCTGCGAGGAGAACTCCGACCTCGCCGGCAAGAACGGCATGACCAAGGACCACGGGTACGTCTTCGAGGTCGACCCCCGCGACCGGCGGGCCAACCTCGACCCCAAGCCCCTCAAGTTCTTCGGCCGCTACGACCACGAGGCCGTCGTCGTCGACCCGAAGCGCGGCCACGCCTACCTGACCGAGGACGCCTCCAACCCCAACGGCCTGCTCTTCCGCTGGGTCCCGCCGCAGGACTTCGAGCACGGCCGGGGCAGGCTGCGCGCCCTCGCCGACGACGCCGGCGTCCTCCAGGCCGCCCGCTGCATCGACTCCGCCGGCCGGTTCGTCGACGACCTCTCCCGTGCCACCCGCATCGGCACCGTCTACGGCGTCGACTGGGTGGACGTCCCCGACCGCGACGCCCGCACCGTGCCCGTGCGCAAGCAGTTCACCGACGCCCAGGTCACCCGCGGCCGGAAGCTGGAGGGCATGTGGTGGGCGGACGGCGGCGCCTACGTCGTCTCCTCGTACGCCCGTGAGGAGAGCCCCGGCGCGGCCCACGACGGCCAGGTCTGGTTCTACGACCCCAAGCGCCGCACCCTCACCCTCAAGGTGCTGCTCGGCGTGAACGCGGCGCCCGAGCGGGACGGCGCCTTCGACGGCCCGGACAACATCACCGTCTCCCCGTACGGCGGGCTCGTCATCGCCGAGGACGGCGAGGGCGTGTCGCACCTCTTCGGCGCCACGGACTCGGGCCGCACCTACCCGATCGCGCGCAACGACCTCAACGACAGCGAGTTCACCGGCGTCGTCTTCTCGCCCGACGGCGACACCCTGTACGCCAGCATCCAGTCCCCGGGCATCATGGTCGCGATCACCGGCCCCTGGCGCCGCCAGCCCCGCCGCTGACGCCCCGCCGGTCCGGGCGGCCGGACGCGGGAGGACCTGTGAGGATTCGCGTCGGGTTCCCGTCGGGTTCCCGCCAGGTTCCCCGATCCCCTGTCGGCTCCGTGGACTGACATCTAACCTGTCAGTCCATGGACGACGCTCTGCGGCCGGTGGGCCGGACCCTGTTGCGCGACCGGGCCTACGAATCGCTGCGCGAGGCGATCGTGCGCGGCGACCTCGCCCCCGGCGCGCTCCTCAAGGACGCCGACCTCGCCGACCGGCTCGGCCTCTCCCGCGCGCCCGTCCGCGACGCCCTGGCCCGGCTCACCGTCGAGGGCCTCGTCGAGACCAAGCCGCAGAGCTACACCCGGGTCACCCGTCCGG
>NZ_JBEZUZ010000063.1:0-46474 GCF_040636735.1 Streptomyces sp. NPDC035033
GGTCTGGAGACCCTGGTCGTGGAGACCGGCGGGCTCGGCGCCGAGGTGGTGCGCGGCATCGCCGGCAGCGACCTGCCGGCGCTGGAGAGCCTCGATTGCCCATCGCGGTGGGCGCGACGACGACCACCCGCTCCCACCCGGCCGCGAGGTGCGCGTTGGCGGTGGAGTGGACGCCGCCGTCGATCCAGCGCCGCCCGGCGAGGCTCACGGGCGGCCAGGCGCCCGGGATCGCGCAGCTGGCCGTGACCGCGTCCACGAGGCCGACGTCCGCGGCGCCGCCGTCGAAGACGGCGAGCGCGCCGCTCCGCGCGTCGACGGCCGTCAGCCGGAGCCGGCCCGCCCCGGGCCACTCGGTGACGCCGCCGAGCCGCTTCGCCACGGTGGCCCGCCGGGTGGCCTCGTCGACGGTGCGGGCGCGCAGGGCGAGCCCGCCGAGCTTGCGGCCGTACGCCTCCGGGGTGCGGGAGGTCAGCACCGCGAGGGTGTACCGCAGGAGGGTCCCGGGGCCGAAGCGGACGGCCGGTTCGGTGTCCGCGCCGTCCGTCTGGCGCCCGTACAGCTCGGCGGGGGCGGTGGTGCCGGAGGTGAGGAGGGCGCCGACGACGGCGCCGGCGGAGCTGCCGACGACCAGGTCCGCGTCGGAGAGGTCCACGCCCGCCTCGGCGAGGCCGTGGAGGATCCCCACCTCCCAGGCGGCGCCCACGAGCCCGCCCGCTCCGAGGACGAGCGCCGTCCCGCCGCCCGTCGTCCCGCCCGTCGAACCGCCCGTCGTCCCGCCCGCGGGCGTGGTCTCCTCGTCCGTCATGCTCCGAGTCTGGCGCAGCCGCCGGACGGCGGCCGCGGCGGGGTGGCCGTCCGGACCGCCCCGGCTCACAGGTGCTTGAGGGCCTCGCGGACGGAGAGCGGGGAGAAGAGGGAACGGTTGGCCGCGACGAAGGCGCGCACCTCGCCGGGGGCGGTCCTGGCGTACTCGCGCAGGCTCCAGCCGATCGCCTTCCGGAGGAAGAAGTCGGTGTCGGCGGCCCGCCGCAGGCAGTAGGAGAAGAGCCGGTCGGCGTCCGTGTCCCCCTTGAAGCGCAGCTGGTGGAGGAGGGCGGCGCGGGCGATCCAGAGGTCCTCGTCGTCGATCCAGGCGTCCATCTCCCCGGCGAGCGCGGGGTCGGCAGCGACGAGTCCGCCCACGACGTGGGCGGCGAGGTGGTCGACGGTGTCCCACCAGGAGACGGTGGTGACGAGCCGGCGGGCGACGGGCAGGAAGCCGGACGAGCAGCGCTTCACGTGGCGGCGCAGGTAGTCGACGGCGAAGTAGTGGTACTCGCGCTCGGGCAGGGCGAAGCAGCGCAGGGCGACGGCCTCGCAGTCGCCCTCGCCGGGGCGGGGCGTGCCGTCCAGCACGGCCCGGGAGAGCGCGCGGCGCTCCGGCGCCCGGATGCCGAGGAAGGGCGCCGCGCCCTTCATGTACGCGACCATCTCCTGCGCCCGGAAGGGGTTCCCGGCAGCGGGATAGAGCGTGGTCAGCCGGGCCACGAGGACGTCGGCGAGCTCGCTGTCGGGGACGTCGCCGCGCACGGGGCCGGCCCCCGGACCGGAGGCGGCGTCAGGGGCTGCGTCGGGAGCGGACATGGCGCACATTACGGCGATCATACGGAGGTGTCCGTTACTCTCCCGGGATGCTCGCTCCCGTGCCCCGGCCGACGGACCCGTTCGCCGTCCGCTGCTCCCGGGCCCTGCTCTCGCCCCGGTCGCGGCTCTCGCTGCTCGCGCTCGTCCTGCTGGGCGCCGCCACGCTGGTGGTGCTGTACGAGCCGCAGCGGCTGCTGGCGGCGGGATGGCCGCGGACGGGCGGCGCGGGCGCGGTGCTGCTCTTCGGACTGGCGTACGGCCTGTGCACGGCGGCGTTCGTGCCGCGGCCGGTGCTGAACCTGGCGGCGGGCGCGCTCTTCGGCTCGGGGGCCGGCCTGACGGCGGCGGTCGCGGGGACGGTGCTGGGCGCGGGGATCTCGTTCACGCTGGGCCGGGTGCTCGGCCAGGACGCGCTGCGGCCGCTGCTCAGGGGGCGGTGGCTGCGGGCGGCGGACGGGCAGCTGAGCCGGCACGGCTTCCGTTCGATGCTGGCGATCCGGCTCTTCCCCGGCGTGCCGTTCGCCGCCGCCAACTACGGCGCGGCCGTCTCCCGGATGGGGTACGCGCCGTTCCTGCTGGCGACGGCGATCGGTACGGTGCCGAACACGGCGGCCTACGTGGTGGCCGGGGCGCGGGCGGGCGAGCCGGGGTCCCCGGCGTTCCTGATCTCGGCGGGGTTCATCGTGCTGTCGGTGCTGGGCGCGGCGGTGGTGGCCTGGCGCAAGCGGCACGCGCTGCGGCGCCCGGTCTCCCCGCGGCCCGCGGCCGCCGCCGTCGCCGCGGAGCGGGAGCCCGTGGCCGCTCCCTGATCCGGCCCGGCCGGCGGGCCGCCCCCTCCGGGGCCCGCCGCCGGTCCCACCTGGACACGGGCCCGTCACCTGGGGACGGTACGCTGCGCTCGACCTTCTGACCGCACACGTACATAACGGGACGGCCCTAGCCCCATGAGTTGGTTCGAATCGTTCATCCTCGGGCTCGTCCAGGGGCTGACGGAGTTCCTTCCCATCTCGTCCAGCGCGCACCTCCGACTGACCGCGGCCTTCGCGGGCTGGGAGGATCCAGGCGCGGCCTTCACGGCGATCACGCAGATCGGTACGGAGACCGCCGTCCTGATCTACTTCCGCAAGGACATCGGCAGGATCGTCTCGGCGTGGTTCCGTTCGCTGACGGACAAGTCGATGCGCTCCGACCACGACGCCCAGATGGGCTGGCTGGTGATCGTCGGCTCCGTCCCGATCGGCGTCCTCGGCATCACGCTCAAGGACCAGATCGAGGGCCCCTTCCGCGATCTGCGGCTCATCGCCACCACCCTCATCGTGATGGGCGTGGTGCTCGGCGTCGCCGACCGGCTCGCCGCCCGCGACGAGATCGGCGGCCGGCACCGCGCGATCCGCGAGCGCAAGACGCTCAAGGACCTCGGCGTCCGCGACGGCCTGATCTACGGCTTCTGCCAGGCGATGGCCCTCATCCCGGGCGTCTCGCGCTCCGGCGCGACCATCTCCGGCGGTCTGCTCATGGGCTACACCCGCGAGTCCGCCGCCCGCTACTCGTTCCTCCTGGCCATCCCCGCCGTCCTCGCCTCCGGCCTCTTCGAGCTGAAGGACGCGGGCGAGGGGCACGTCTCCTGGGGCCCGACGGTCTTCGCGACGATCGTCGCCTTCGGGGTGGGGTACGCGGTGATCGCCTGGTTCATGAAGTTCATCACCACGAAGTCCTTCATGCCGTTCGTGATCTACCGCATCGCGCTCGGCATCCTGCTGTTCGTCCTGGTCGGCACGGACGTCCTCAGCCCGCACGCGGGCGAGTCCGCCGACTGACCGCCGCACCACGCCCGGCCGGGGCGGGCCCGCACCGCGCGGGCCCGCCCCGGCCCGTTTCCGGCGCCGGTACGGGGCGCGCCTCAGCCCCGGTACGGGACGCGGGCGATTTCCCGGACGCCGCCCAGGGTCCCCCACTCGTTCTTCCCGAGCCGGGTCAGCGGCCGCATCCTCGTGATCTCGGGGTGCCCGTCGGCCATGGACGCCTCGTCGACGGCCACGTGCACGACGCGCCCGAAGACCACCGTCGAGTCGCCGATCCGGAGCGTGCTGTGCAGGACGCACTCCAGCGCCACCGGCGAGGCGGCCACGCGCGGGGCCTTCACCCGGAGGCTCGGCTCGCGTTCCACCCCGCACGCGTCGAACTCGCTCGTCCCGCGCGGGAAGTCCGTCGCCGTCGCGTTGATCTGCTCGAAGAGGCCCTCGGGGGCGAGGTTCACCACGAACTCGCCGGTCTCCTCCACGTTGCGCAGCGAGTCCTTCCGGCCGACGGAGGTGAACTGCACGACCGGCGGGTTCACCGAGGCGATGGTGAAGAAGGAGTGCGGGGCGAGGTTGTCCGTGCCGTCGGCGGAGCTCGTGGACACCCAGGCGATCGGCCGGGGGACGACGGTCGCGGTCAGCAGCCGGTAGACGGAGGCGGGGTCGGTCAGGGACGGGTCGACGTCGATGCGCATCCGGCCAGTATGACCGTCGTACGGGACGGCGGGCGCACGCCTCTTGGCTCCGCACGCCCGCTGCCCGACACTGAGGCGATGACGCAGCGCGTGGACCTCGCGAACGTGATGGACCGGCTCGCCATCGACGACCTGATCACCGGTTACGCGGCGGCCGTGGACGACGCCGACTGGACCGCCTACCGCGCCCTCTTCACCCCCGACGGGCGCGCCGACTACTCCGGCTCCGGCGGCGTCGAGGGGCCCGCGGCCGAGGTGGCCGACTGGCTGGCGGAGACGATGCCGCTCTTCCCGGTGCGCCAGCACCTGATCGTCAACCGGCGGGTGACCCTCCACCTGCCCGGTGGCTACGGCGAGTACGGCGACGCGGCCGACGTCCGCGCCGACTACGTCAACCCGATGCGGACGGCCTCCGGCGACGACTTCGTCTGCGGCGGCCGGTACGCCTTCGCCGCGCGCCGCACCGCCGACGGCTGGCGCCTGCGCTCGGTCGTCGTCGAGGAGCGCTGGCGCCGGCTGCCCTGAGCGGGCCCCGTCGCGGCGGGCGGGCGCAGACTGGAGGCGACGGGCGGGAGGCACGCCATGCGGAACCCCTTCGGGCGCGCGGAGCCGGACGCCGGACGGGCCCCGGACCGGCACCGGCCGGCGGGCGTGCTCCGGTCGGCGCTCGCCGTCGTCCTCGGCGCGCTGCCGGCGTTCGCGTTCCCCGCGCCGGGGCTGTGGTGGTGGGCGTACGTCTGTCTCGTGCCCTGGCTGCTGCTGGTGCGCACGGCTCCGGGGGCGCGCCGCGCCGCGCTGGACGGGTGGTGCGGGGGCGCCGGGTTCCTGCTGGCCGCGCACCACTGGCTGCTGCCGAGCGTGCATGTGTTCCTGCTGGTCATGGCGGTGCTGCTGGGGCTGCTCTGGGTGCCGTGGGCGGTGCTCGCGCGGGCGCTGCTCGGCGGCGCGCCGGGCCTCCGGCGGGCCGCCGCGGCGCTGTTCGCCGTGCCGTCGGGGTGGCTGCTGATCGAGCTGGTGCGGTCGTGGGAGGGGCTGGGCGGGCCGTGGGGGCTGCTGGGGGCGAGCCAGTGGGAGGTGCCGGTGGCGCTGCGGCTCGCGTCGGTCGGCGGGGTGTGGCTGGTGAGCCTGCTGGTGGTGGCGGTGAACACGGCCGTGGTGCTGCTGGTCGCCGTGCCGGGGCCGCGGGCGGTGGGGGCGGCGGGGCTGGCCGGCTGCGCCCTGGTGGCGGGGGTCGCGGCGTGGGGCGCCGGGGCGCCGCGCCCGTCGGGGTCGGTGCGGGTGGCGATGGTACAGCCGGGGGTGCACGACGGGCCGGAGGGGGCGGAGCGGCGGCTCGACCGGGCCGGGGAGCTGACCCGCGGTCTCGCCGGGCAGCGGGTGGACCTGGTGGTGTGGGGCGAGAGCGGGGTGGGCCGGGACCCGGCCGGCGATCCGGCGCTCGCCGCGCGGCTCACCGGTCTCGCGCGGGCGGTGGACGCGCCGCTCCTGGTGAACGTGGACGCGCGCCGCGCGGACCGTCCCGGCATCTACAAGAGCGCCCTGCTGTTCACACCGGACGGGCCGACCGGTGACCGGTACGACAAGATGCGGCTCGTGCCCTTCGGCGAGTACGTGCCGGCCCGGGGGCTGCTCGGCTGGGCGACGTCCGTGGGCGAGGCGGCGCGGGAGGACCGGCGGCGGGGCACGGCACCGGTCGTGATGCGCCTGCCCGGCGGCGAGCGCCCGCTGCGGATCGGACCGCTGGTCTGCTTCGAGTCCTCGTTCCCCGACATGAGCCGCCGGCTGGCCCGGGACGGGGCGGACGTGATCGTGGTGCAGTCCGCGACCAGCACCTTCCAGCACAGCTGGGCCCCCGCGCAGCATGCCGCGCTGGCCGCGCTCCGGGCGGCGGAGACGGGCCGCCCGGTGGCGCACGTGACGCTGACCGGGATCAGCGCCGCGTACGGTCCGGACGGCGGGCGCGTGGGGCCCGTCGTCGGCACGGACGCGAGCGGCGCCGTCGTACGGGAGCTGCCGCTGTCGGGGGCGACGACGCCCTACGCCCGCTGGGGCGACTGGCCGCTGTACGGTGCGTGCGCCGTGGTCGGCGCGGTGTGCGCGGCGGGCGCCGGGGCGCTCAGGCGGCCTGGTCCAGGGCGTCGCGGACGACCCGCTCGCACAGTTCGTGGGTGAGCAGGGCGTCGCGGGCGCTGAGCACCCGGCCGTCCCGGACGGCGTCGAGGAAGGCGAGCACGGCCTGTTCGATGCCGCGCTGGCGGGCGACCGGGACCCAGTCGCCGCGGCGGCGGACGGTGGGCTGGCCCTTGTGGTCGACGATCTCGGCGAGGTTGAGGACCTGGCGCTTGGTGTCCTGGCCGGAGACCTCCAGGACCTCCTCGGTGGAGCCGTTCATCCGGTTCATCACGCCGAGGGCGGTGAAGCCGTCGCCGGAGAGCTGGAGCACCACGTGGTGCATCAGGCCGTCGCGGATCCGGGCGCGGACGTCGATGTGGTCGGCCGGTCCGGGGAGCAGGAAGCGGAGGGTGTCGACGACGTGGATGAAGTCGTCGAGGACGAAGGTGCGGGGGTCCTCGGGGAGTCCGATCCGGTTCTTCTGCAGCAGGATCAGGTCGCGCGGGTGGTCGAGGCACTGGGCGTAGGCGGGGGCGAAGCGCCGGTTGAAGCCGACGGCGAGGGAGACGCCCCGCTTCTCGGCGAGTTCCACGATCCGCTCGGAGTCGGCGTACTCGTAGGCGAGCGGCTTGTCGACGTAGGTGGGGACGCCGGCGTCGAGGAGGCGGGCGGCGATCTCGGCGTGGACGTCGGTGGAGGCGTGCACGAAGGCCGCGTCGAGTCCGGCGGCGAGGAGCGAGTCGAGGTCCCGGTGGCGGCGGGCGGCCGGCAGGTGCAGGGTGTCGGCGACCCGCTCCAGGGTGGCGGGGGTGCGGGTCTGGAGGTGGAGTTCGACCCCGGGGAGGGTGCCGAGGACGGGCAGGTACGCCTTCTGCGCGATGTCGCCGAGTCCGATGCAGCCGATCTTCACGGGGTCTCTCCCTCTGCGGTGGTCCGACGGCCCGTGGTACGGGGGCCGTTCGCGCCGGTCAGCTTACGCGGGAGGGGGCCGGCTCGACCGGCGGGCGCCGGTCGGCGACGCCGTCGAAGCCGCGGAGGAAGCCGGGTCCGAAGCGGGAGACGGTCCGCACGAGCCTGTCGCGCAGGGCGACGGCGGGCGGGCCGGGACGAGGGTGGGGGCGCCGGTCGAGCCGGCCCCGGAGGCGACCCGCCGCCCCGGGCCGCGCGGCTTCTGCGACCGGGCGGGCTCCGCCTTCCGCGACCCGGTGACCGCGATGATGCGCGGCGCCGGCTCGCCGGCCCCGGAGCGGCACGCGCTCTCGGTCATCGCCCGGTGCGAGGGGCTGATGTTCTCCCGCGCCGCCGGCTCCTGCCACGCGGCCGTGCCGAGCCGGGCGGAGCCGCGGACCGGTCTCGGCGAGCTGCTGCGCGGAACGCTCACCGGCCCGTCACGCTGAACCGCTGGCGGCCGGGGCCGGCCGTCCGCGACGATGCCCCGTATGACGATCGATCACACGGCAGCGCCCGAGCGCGTCGAACCGTCCACCACCGCGGACGAGCGCCAGGCCCTGGAGCAGTGGCTCGACTACCACCGCGCGACCCTGGCGACGAAGTGCGCGGGCCTCACCGACGCGCAGGTGCGCACCGCCTCCGCCCCGCCCTCCGCCCTCAGCCTCCTCGGCCTGGTCCGGCACATGGCCGAGGTCGAGCGCGGCTGGTTCCGCAAGGTCCTCGCCGGCGAGGAGACCACCTGGCTGTACGCCACCGAGGAGGACTTCGACCGGGACATCCACACCACCGCGGAGGACACCTACGCGGAGGCGTACGCCGTCTGGCAGGCCGAGATCGCCCGCGCCCGCGAGATCGCGGCCGGGCGTTCCCTCGACGACCTCGGAGCCGGCGTCCACCACAGCGGCGAGCTGTTCAACCTGCGCTGGATCTACCTCCACATGATCGAGGAGTACGCGCGGCACAACGGCCACGCCGACCTCATCCGCGAGCGGATCGACGGCGCCACCGGCGTCTGACGTCCCGCTCCGCGGTCCGCCCGGTCAAGGAGGGTGACCGGGCGCTCACCCGTGCGGGGCATTCCCCGCCGGTAGGGGTTCGAAGATCGTCGCCGGAGCAGCAGAGTGGCGCGGGTGCAAGGAACCCGAACCCCCGCGCGACTCCTGGCCGGCGCGGCCGTCGTCGCCGCCCTGGCCGGATGCACGGCCGTCGACGGCCCGCCCCCGGAGCCCCCACCGGCCCCCGCGCCCGCCGCCGAGCCCGTACGCCCCGCCCAGGACGTGGAGCCGCAGATCGCCCTCCAGGGGCCGGCCCGGGAGGCGCTCGAAGCGGCCCTTCCGTCGCCGGCGCCCGCCGTCGCCCCGCCCCGGGGCGAGACCCGTCGCACCACCGGCCGCGCCGCCCCGCCCCGTACCGCCGCCCCCGAGCCCTCCCCCACCCCCGTCCCCGTCCGCGAGCGCCCGTCGGCCCGGCCCCGGGCCGAGGTGCCGCGCCCGGTCGCGCCCGGGGTCCCGGGGCCGGAGCGGCCGGAAGGGCCGCCGCGGGAGGTGCCCCCGGTCACCGGCGCGGACGTGTGCGACCTGGGCGAACGGTACGGCGGCTGGGACCCGGCGAGCGTCCAGGCCGAACTGTGCCGGGACGTGTCCGCGCGCCGGGCGCGGGGCTGAGGGGGCTCACCCCTCGCGAAGCCGCCGGTCCAGCCGGTCGATCGCGGCCCGGACGCCCCTGCCGTAGCGGTCGTCGTCGAGGGCCTCGGAGGCGACGCGGGCCCGGTCCAGATGGGCCCGCGCGGCGTCCGGCCGCCGCAGTTTGGCGTAGTCGGCGGCGAGGTTGAGGTGGAGCGAGGGGTAGAGGGCCCGCAGGGCGGGGGCCGAGTCGTGCGCGGCGAGCCGCCCGTCCTCCAGTCCCTCGGCGGCGCTCAGGGCGCGCAGGTCCCAGGCCAGTTCGGTGTCCGGGTCGTCCTGGGCGTCCGCCAGGTAGTGGGCGAGGGTGCAGCGGTGCAGGGGGTCCCCGTCGGGGCCGAGCTGCTGCCACAGGGTGCCGAGGCGGTTGCGGGCCTCCTCCCGGTCGCCCCCGTGGAGCAGCATCCTCGCCTGCCCGATCCGGGTCAGGACCGCCTCATCCGTTGTCCGCTGCTGCTCGGTCACCGCGGCCTCCCGGCGCTCGCCCTGCGTGGAGGAACGACGCTAACCGGCCGCGGCCCCGATCCGGCCGAGGCTCAGCCGAGGTCCGGGATGCGCCAGTCGATCGGCTCGTGGCCCTGGGCCGCGACGGCCTCGTCGATCTGGCTGAACGGCCTGGAGCCGAAGAACTTCTTCGCCGACAGCGGCGAGGGGTGGGCGCCCTTCACCACGACGTGCCGCTCCTCGTCGATGAGGGGCAGCTTCTTCTGGGCGTAGTTGCCCCACAGGACGAAGACGGCGGGGTCCGGGCGGGAGGCGACGGCCTTGATGACGGCGTCGGTGAACTTCTCCCAGCCCTTGCCCTTGTGCGAGTTCGCCTCGCCGGCGCGGACGGTGAGGACCGCGTTGAGCAGCAGCACGCCCTGCTCGGCCCACGGCATCAGATAGCCGTTGTCCGGGATCGGGAGGCCCAGGTCCGCCTGCATCTCCTTGTAGATGTTCCGCAGGGACGGCGGGGTCTTCACGCCGGGCCGGACGGAGAAGCACAGGCCGTGGCCCTGGCCCTCGCCGTGGTACGGGTCCTGACCGAGGATCAGGACCTTCACCTTGTCGTACGGGGTGGCGGCCAGGGCGGCGAAGACCTCGTCCTTCGGCGGGTAGACCGGCCCGGCGGCCCGCTCCTGCTCGACGAACTCGACGAGCTGGGCGAAGTACGGCTTGTCCAGCTCCTCGCCGAGGACGCCCCGCCAGGATTCGGGCAGCATGTTGATGTCGGTCACGGTCCACACCCTCCGGTGGTTCGGCAGTTCTGGATACGGAACCTACCGGGCCCCACTGACAGCGGGCGCCGGCGGTCTCCCGCACCGGCGCCCGCCGGCCGCCTCCGCGGCCTCCGGTCCCGCCTACCAGCTGGCCCGGCGGTGCAGCTCCCACAGCTGCATGACGGTCTGCGGGTCGAGCGCGCGCTCGCCGCCGCCGATGTCCTCGCGGGCCGCGATGTACAGCTTGCCCTGCCACAGCGGCAGCAGCCGGACGTCGTCGGCCATGATGGACTGCGCCTCGACGAACTCGTCGGTGACGGCCCCGCGGTCGCTCTCGCGGCGGGACTTGGGCAGCAGCTCGTCGGTGATGCGCGGGCGCAGGTAGGGGGTGCCGAGCACGTTCTTCTTGCCGAGGAAGGGGGCGACGAAGTTGTCCGGGTCCGGGAAGTCGGGGAACCAGCCGCGGCCGAAGACCGGGTACTCGCCCTTCTGGTAGGCGGCCTGGTACTCGGTCCACGGCTTGCCCTGGACGGTGACCTCGAAGAGGCCGGACTCCTCCAGCTGGCGCTTCAGCTCGGCGAACTCGGCGGCGGTCGAGGAGCCGTACCGGTCGGTCGTGTACCAGAAGTTCAGCTCGACCTTCTCGGTGATGCCGGCCTCGCGGAGGATCTTCTTCGCCTTGGCCTTGTCGGGGTGGCCGTAGGTGTCGAAGAACTTGGTGGTGTGGGCGGCGATGCCCTTGGGCACCATCGAGTACAGGGGCTCGGCGGTGCCCCGGTAGACCTTGCTGACCAGTTCGCCGCGGTTGACGAGCTGCGCGATGGCCCGGCGGACGGCCGGGTCGGCGACGGACTCGTCCTCGGTGTTGAAGACGAGGTAGCGGATGTCGGCGCCGGTGGACTCGATGATCTGGAGGCCCTTGTTCTCCTCCTTGGCGTCCTGGAGCGAGGTCACCTCCTCCGCGGTCAGACCGCGGTAGGTGGCGTCGATCTCCTCGTTGCGCAGCGCCTTGACCATCGTCTCCGAGTCGTCGAAGTACTTGATGGTCACGCCGCCGTTCTTGCGGTCGGCGAAGCCCTTGTAGTTCGGGTTCCGGGTCAGCTCGGCCTGCTTGCCCACCTCGTACCCGTCGAGGACGTACGGGCCGGAGCCGGCGATCTTGCCGTCCTTCTCGCGCAGCTTGTCGGCCGGGTACTCGGCCGGGTCCACGATCGACATCGCGGGCGTGGCGAGGACGAAGGGGAAGGTGGCGTCGGCCTTGTTGAGCTTGAAGACGACCGTGCGGTCGCCGACCGTCTCGATGGAGTCGAGCGAGCCGAGCATGCCGTTGGGGCCGCCCTCGGCGTCGATCGTGCGGATGCGCTCGATCGAGTACTGCACGGCCTTGGCGTCGAGCTTGTGGCCGTTGGAGAACGTGAGCCCTTCGAGGAGCGTGCACTCGAAGACCCGGCTGGACGCGTCCGTGAATTTGCATTCGGCCGCGTCCGGCTTCGGAGTGGTCGTTCCGGTGGGGAAACTCAGCAGGGTCTGGTAGACGTTCCTGAAAAGCTCCCAGGAATTGTCCCAGGAAGCCGCCGGATCGAGCGTGGTGGGCGAACTTGTCGTCCCGATCGTGATCCTCTGCTCCCCGGCGGATTCGGTATCCGAGAAAACACCGCATCCGGATACCAGGGATATGGACGCAAGGGCTGCAGCGGCCTGCAGACTCGTCCGGTTGAACACGTGCACGCTCCTCGTTCAGCCTGGGGTCGGCCGACGATACCGCAGTACCCCGCCAGGTCAATGGGCGAGCCCGGCGGGGCACTTGAGGCAATCGAGATGCAACCGGGGCCAATCCGGACACGGAATCCCGGAAAGTGTCCGGTAATCGGTCACCCGACTCCGGCGTTCAGGAAAATGCCGCCGTCGACGACGAGCGTCTGACCTGTGATCCAGCCCGACTGATCCGAGGTCAGGAAGGCCGCGGCGCCCCCGATGTCCTCCGGCACGCCGAGCCGGCCCATCGGATAGGAGGCGGCCGCCTCGGCCTCCCGGCCCTCGTAGAGCGCCTGGGCGAATTTCGTCTTCACGACGGCCGGGGCGATCGCGTTGACCCGGACCACCGGCGCGAATTCGTGCGCCAGCTGCTGGGTCAGGTTGATCATCGCGGCTTTGCTGACGCCGTATGCCCCGATGAAGGGGGAGGCGGAGATTCCGGCGACGGAGGCGATGTTCACGATCGCGCCGCCGTTCTCCTTCTGCCAGGCGTGCCAGGTCCGCTGCGCGAATCCGAGCGCCGAGACGACATTGGTCTCGAAGACCTTTCGGGCGACGTCCAGGTCCAGGTCCGCGATGGGCCCGAAGACCGGATTCGTGCCGGCGTTGTTCACCAGGTAGTCGACGCGGCCGAAGGCGTCCATCGCCGCCTCGACGGCGGCGGCCTGGTGGGCGGTGTCGTGGGCCTTGCCCGCGACCCCGACCGCCCGGTCGGCGCCGAGGCGCTCCACGGCCTCCTTGAGCGCCTCCTCGCCGCGTCCGGTGATGACGACCCGGTCGCCGCGGGCGACGAGCGCCTCCGCGATGCCGTAGCCGATGCCCCGGCTGGCGCCGGTGACGAGCGCGACCCTGCCGGAGGGCTCCGGCGGCTGCTGTGCGGTCATTCCGCTCTCCTCGTTCTCGCTTCGTTCTCGCTGCGCGGGGTCAGTTGAGCGGGCCGCCGGCCACGTACATGACCTGGCCGGAGACGAAGCCGGCGTCGTCGCCCGTGAAGAAGGCGATGGCGTTGGCGACGTCCTCGGGGCGGCCGACGCGCTGGACCGGGATCATGGAGGCGGCGGCGGCCTGGAAGTCCTCGAAGCCCATGCCGACGCGCTCGGCGGTCTGGGCGGTCATCTCGGTGACGATGAAGCCGGGGGCGACCGCGTTGGCGGTGACGCCGAACTTGCCGAGCTCCTTGGCCAGGGTCTTGGTGAAGCCCTGGAGGCCGGCCTTGACGGCCGAGTAGTTGGCCTGGCCCCGGTTGCCGAGCGCCGAGGAGGAGGAGAGCGAGACGATCCGGCCGAAGCCCGCGTCGACCATGTGCTTCTGACAGGCCTTCGCCATCAGGAACGCGCCCTTGAGGTGCACGTTCATGACCAGGTCCCAGTCGTCCTCGGACATCTTGAAGAGCAGGTTGTCGCGGAGCACTCCCGCGTTGTTGACGAGGATCGTCGGCGCGCCGAGCTCGGCGGCGACCCGGGCGACCGCGGCCTCCACCTGGGCGCCGTCGGAGACGTCGCAGCCCACCGCGAGGGCGCGGCCGCCGGCGGCGGTGATCTTCTCGACGGTGTCCTTGCAGGCCGCCTCGTCGAGGTCGAGGACGGCGACGGCGCGGCCCTCGGCCGCGAGGCGGATCGCGGTGGCGGCGCCGATGCCCCGTGCGGCACCGGTGACGACGGCTACGCGCTGCTCGGTGGTGGACATGCTTGCTTCTCCTCGCCCTCAGGGGTTCCCGGGCTCTCCCCCGGGACATGAGCGACCGCTTAGTATCGACCGCAGGACGAGACGCTAGAAGCCCTGGCACCCGGTGTCAACGGCCCACCGGGTGCACCCCGTCACTCTGTCGTCACTCCCCCGGCGACGGCGGCACGACACCGCGCGGGAAGGCGGCGCGTCGCCGCGCGAGGAGGCGGCGCGTCAGCGCACGAGGAGGTCGAGCAGGCGCTCCACCTCCGCCTCGGGGTCGCCGGTGAGGCCGGTGTGGACCGGGCCCGGCTGGACCACCGTGGAGCGCGGCGCGATCAGCCAGCGGAAGCGCCGGCCGGCGTCGTCCCCGGCGGCCTGCCCGGCCGCGTCCCCGCCGAGGCAGACCCCCTCGACGGCGCGCAGCGCCGCGCGGACGCCGGTGACGTCGGCCGCCGGGTCGAGCGCGGCCAGTTTGGCCTCGTCGAGGTGGGTGCGGGCGGCGACGAAGGACCGGGCACGGCAGTAGACGACCACGCCCGCGTTGAAGCACTCGCCGCGCTCGACGCGCGGCACCACGCGCAGCAGCGCGTACTCGAAGACATCGCGGTCGGTCACGTGGTGCTGTCCTTCTCGGGGGCGTGCTGCGGCCGGGGGGCGAGGCGCTCGGCGAGCCAGCCGGGCGGCTGCTGCGGGCGGCGCTCGGTGCGCGGGCCGAGGGTGATCCGCTCGTGGACGGAGGCGGCGCGCGGCAGCAGGGCCTCGACGTACGCGGCGCGCAGGGCGTCGGTGGAGTCGAAGCCGGGCTCGTCCACCAGCCACTCGTCGGGCACCTCGGCGGCGACCTCGTCGAGCAGCTCCCGGGTGACGAGCGGCGCCAGTTCGGCGGCGGCCGAGGCGATGTCCGGCGCGAAGGGGGCGAGGGCGTGGTCGGAGGCGTCGTACGGCTTGGCGGCGGAGGCCGCGGCGCCCGGCCAGTTGTGGTGCCAGATCATGGTGGCGCCGTGGTCGATGAGCCAGAGGTCGCCGTGCCAGACCAGCATGTTCGGGTTGCGCCAGGACCGGTCGACGTTGTTGATCACCGCGTCGAACCAGACGACCTTCCCGGCCTCCTCCGGGCCGACCTCGTACGCGAGCGGGTCGAAGCCCAGCGAGCCCGGCAGGAAGTCCATCCCCAGGTTGAGGCCGCCGCTCGCCTTGAGCAGCTCCTGCACCTCCTGGTCGGGCTCGGAGAGCCCGATGACCGGGTCGAGCTGGATGGTGACCAGTTCGGGCACGCGCAGCCCGAGCCGCCGGGCGAGCCCGCCGCAGATCACCTCGGCGACGAGGGTCTTGCGGCCCTGCCCGGCACCGGTGAACTTCATGACGTACGTGCCGAGGTCGTCGGCCTCGACGATCCCGGGGAGCGATCCGCCCTCGCGCAGGGGCGTGACGTAGCGGGTCGCTGTCACTTCTGTAAGCATCGTGCCAGGCTAACCGGCCGGGTGCGCCGGGGCCGGGGCGGGAACCGGCGGGTCCCCGGAGGAGTCCTGGGATCAGGGGGACGGGGCCGGGGGGCTCCGCGGAGGCCCCGCGGGAAGATCAGGGGGAGTTCATGGGCCTGTTCGACTTCGAGTTCGGCGGCAGGGACGGCGACGGGGCCGACGTGGGCGGGCACGGCTGTGGTTGGGGGACGGTGCTCTTCCTCGGTTTCTGCGTGCTGCTGGTGGTCGCGGCGCAGTGGGCCTTCGGCGCGGTCGGCGACCTGTTCGGCTGGCTGCTCGGCCTGCTGGACTGAGGCCGGACCGGGGCCGGGGGCCGCCGGCCCCGGTGCGCCTCACGGCGTGCCGGGGGTCCCGGTGGGGGCGGCGGGCGGGGGGCAGGCGACGGTGCCGGGCCGGACGGACAGCTTGAGCCGGGGCGTGGTGAGCAGGCCCGGGATCTGGAAGTCCTGCGCGGTGCCGGTGATCCGGTCGAACTTGGCGTAGCGGGCCTGGATGCCGAAACGGTGCTGCGGCGCGCCCAGCGGGTTGGGCACGTAGGCGCCGGAGGCGTCCTTGACGGTGCGGACGTCGGCGCCGTTGACGTTGAGGTCGACGATGCCGTCCATGTCGAGTTCGCCGGTGGCGTTCCTGAGGTCGAGGACGGTGTTCCGGGTGCGGATCTCCCAGGAGCCGGGGTTGTCGTCGCCGAGGGTGAGCAGCAGCGTGTAGGTGGCTCCCGCGATCTGCTGGGGCCGGCTCAGGCAGAGGCCGTTGAGGACGCCGTCGGCGAAGCCCATGCGCAGCACCCGCACGCTGCCGGTCGTGCCGTCGGCCCGTACCACCTCCTGGTCGACGACGGCGGCGCCGTACTGCGTCCCGTACAGGCTGCTGGTGGTGAAGTCGACGGGCCGGTCCTGGACGCGGAGGCCGACGGCGAGCGCCCCGGTGGCCATCGCCGAGCCGAGCCCGCCGGCGGCGAGGAGGGCGGGGACGGCGACGGCGAGGGAGCGCCACCAGTGGGTGCGGCCCTCGGGGCGGGGCGGGTCCGGGCGGGGGTCCAGGCGGCTCATGGCGTGGTCACCGTGATCGTTCCGGGGAGGTGGACGGGGTTGTCGGTGGAGTTGAGGTCCGCGTGGTCGTCGACGGTCCGGATGGCGTAGATGTCGCCGGCGAACTCCTCCGCGCCGGCGGTCAGCGGGATGAGCGAGCCGAAGAAGTCGAGCAGTCCCTGGATCCCGCAGATCTTGAACAGGACGCGGACGCAGACGTTGGTGATGTTCCCCCACATCGTCGTGGTCTCCGGCCGGCCGGCGCTGTCGTAGCCGCCGAGCGAGCCCTCGTTCGGCACGTCGATGACGAGGGTGTGGCCGTCGGCCCGCTGCGTCACGTTCATGTGGGAGCGGATCTTCAGCTTGGTGAAGGTGTACTTGTTGGTGACCCGGGTGGTGCCGTCGGAGAGCCGGATGGTGACGTCCTTGTCGACGGTCAGGGAGACGGCGACCATGCTGTCGATGGTCACGTGGAGCGGGTGGGGGCTCGGCAGGAACGGTACGCCGAGCGGCTCCACGGCCAGGGGCGGCCGTCCGGCGGCGCTGCTCGGCTGCCCGGCGGCGAGCGCGGTGGCCACCGCGAGCAGCAGCGCGGCCACGACCGCGAGCGCCTTGCGCCGCCCCCGCGCGCCGGCTCCCCCGCGCGGCCCGCCCGTCATCCTTCCACCGCCTCGGGCGCGGAGCGGGGGACGCGGGCGCCGCGCGGGCGCTTGGTGCCCCAGCCGACCGTCATCGAGCCGCCGAGCACCCCGAGCGCCATGCCGAGCAGGAAGCCGCCGAGGTTGGAGACGACGAGCGAGACGACGGCGAGGACGCAGCCGATGAGGCCGAAGGTGTAGCGCTGCCGGGGGGCGGCGAGCGGGATGAGTCCGCACAGGATCATCCCGCCGCCGACCAGGTAGCCCGCGACGCCGCCGAAGCCGGTGCTGACGATGAGCTGCACCGAACTGAGGGAGAACTTGAGCACGGTCCAGCCGCCGGCCACCAGCCACACCCCGCCCCAGAACGGCCGGGTGCGCCGGAAGGCCCGGAACCAGACGTACGCGGTCCGGAGCCGGCTCAGCATGTGGTGGCCGTTCCGGCGACGACCCTCAGCTTGAGGTCGGGCAGCACGAGCGCGCCGGCCATCTCGGCGTCGTACGCGGTGGCGTTGAGGCCGTGCAGCCGGATGGAGCTGCCGCCCTCGCCGCCGGCCGAGCCGAGGCCGAAGCCGCCCGGGAGCGCGCCGGTGAGCGGCTTGCCGGCGACGGTGACCTGGTCGGCGGACTGGCCGAGGACCGCGTTCTGGAGGGTGGTGGGGCCGTAGGCCTGGAGCTCGGTCGCCTGGATGTAGAGGTTCGAGGCGTCGATGTCGGTGGTGAAGCTCGTGGGCGGGGTCGCGGTCACCCTCTGGCCGCCGGTGAGGAGGAGCGAGTACGGCACGCCCGCGATCGACTGGTGGACGATCCCGCACAGCCCGGCCAGGCCGGCGCTGGCGAAACCGACGCGCGCCATCGCGGTGGTGGTGGTCGTGGTGCCGTCCGGGCGGCCCACGGCGGGGGTGTTGACGATGGCGCCGAAACCGGAGCCGGAGACGCCGTTGGAGGTGAGGGTGAACGGCTGGCCGGTGACGCTGAAGTTGGCGGCGAGCGCGCCCTGCGCGAGGGCCGCGCCGAGCGCGCCGACGGCGAGGCAGGAGGGGACGAGGGCGAAGGCGCCGCGGCCCCAGCGGGTGCCGCGCCGGGTGCCGTCGGCGGCCTCGGCGAGCATCCGGGCGTTCCAGCCGGCGGTGGCGCGGACACTGTGCGCCCCGAGCCGGGCGAGCGGGGCGCCGGCCTTGCGGGCGCCGGTGAGGAGGGGGTTCATGCGGATCCGCTCCCCAGGGAGACGGGGGACGCGGGCGTCCCGTCGGCGGCGCGGTCGCGGCGGCGGAGGAGGCCGCGGCGGCGGGCGGGCTTCTCGGGCAGCCAGCCGAAGGCCATGGCGCCGCCCAGGACCGAGAGGCCCATGCCGACGAAGAGGCCGCCGAGGTTGGAGAGGGGGAAGGAGGCGACGCCGGCGATGACCGCGATGGTCCCGGCGGTGTGGCGCTGGCCGGGCAGGGCGAGGACGAGCAGGGCCATCGCCATGATGACGACGCCGCCCGCCATGCCGGCGATGCCGCCGACGCCGACCTGGAGGATCCTGCCCAGCGGGGCCATCGGCAGGAAGAAGATCACGAAGCCGCCGAGGGCGATCCACACCGCGGCCCAGAAGGGGCGGGTGCGGCGGAAGCGGCGGAAGGCGCGGCGGGCGCGGGCCGGGCCGGAGGCGGGCGGGTCGGTGGTCGTCACGGAAGCCTCGCAGGGGTGCTCGGGAGGGCGTTCGGGAGGGAGGGGCCGGCGGACGGTCCCGGGGCGGCGCGCCCCGCGGTGGCGCGCCGCCCCGGTCCGGGACGTGCGGTGGTGCTCATGCGGTGCGGAGGGGGTGTCAGCAGCCCGTGTCGCCGTGCTTGATGGCGATCGCGAGGTCCGGCAGCGTGATGGCTCCGGCGATCGTGGCACCGTTGGCGTCGGCGTTCAGGTTGCTGATGTCGGTGCGGCCGCCGGTGGCGTCGAGGCCGAACTGGCCCGCGGCGCCGTCCTGGATGCCGGTGGCCTTGATGCCCGCGCCGTCGGCCGCGGCACCGATGACGTTCGGGGTGGCGTCGGTGGCGTTCAGGGTGGCGGTGGCCGCCTTGAGCGCCTGCGCGTCGAGGATGAGCTTGTTGGCCTGGAGTCCGGCGCCGTTGGCCAGCTGGTCGCTGGTGAGCGGGGTCGCGGCGGCGGGCGAGGAGATGTTCAGCGACCAGGTGCCGAGGCTGCCGATCACCGGGAGGTTGACCGACTGCGTGGCGTGGACGCAGATCCCGTCCAGGCCGGCCTTGGCGATGCCGACCTGCGCGGCGCCCTTGGGGCCGCCGGCGTCGATGGTGTGCATGACCGCGCCGATGCCCTGCGGGGCCGCCACCGTCTTGGAGCTGAGGGTGAACGGCACGCTGGTCAGCGAGAGGTTGGCCGCGAGGGCTCCCTGGACCATCGCGGTGGCCATGGCCGCGACCGCCGCGCAGGCGGGGACGGCGAGGAAGGCCGATCTGCGCCAGCGGGTGACGCCTCTGGGCTCGTTCTGCATGAGGGTTCTCCAACCGTTGGTCCGCGCGGACGGCGCGGGGTGGAAACGAGGGACAGCCGTACGTCCGGGGCCGGAGGCCGAGGACGACGGACACTCAGCTGCTGCCCGTTCGAGAATTGGACACTATGAGAAGTTGTGTCAATAGTGCGGACAGGCTTGGTGGTTCTGACGCCTTCCGGCGGGATCCGGGCGCTGCTCTACGCTGTCGCGATGGCACGCTTCAGGGAGACGGTCCGGACACTGCTGCGCGAACGGCTGCTGGACGCCGCCTTCGCGCGGGTCGCGCAGCACGGCTTCGGCAGGCTGCGCATGGCGCACCTGGCCGGTGACGTGGGCGTCAGCCGGCAGACGCTGTACTCCGAGTTCCCCTCCAAGGAGGCGGTCGGCGAGGCCCTGTTCCGGCGCGAGCTGGAACGCTGCCTGGTCGGCGTCCAGCAGGGCCTGGACGCGCACCCGGGCGACCTCCGCGCGGCCGTGGAGGCCGCGGTGCTCTTCACGCTGACGCTGGCCGGCCGCAACCCGCTGATCAGGGCGATGCTGACCAGCACCGGTGAGGACGGGCTCCTCCCCCACCTGACGACCCGGTCGGCCGCCGCCTTCGACCTGGCGACGACGGCGGTCGGGACGTACGCGGCCGAGAACTGGCCCTCGGTCGACCCGGTGGCGCGCGACCTGGCGGTGGACGCGGCGGTCCGCCTGACGGCGAGTCACGTCGTCCAGGCCACGGCCTCGCCGGAGGAGTCGGCCCGCCGCGTCGCGGACACGGTGGTGCGGATCGCCCTGAGCACCGGCGCGGAGGTGCCGCCGGCCCGCCCCGCCCGGACCCGGTCCGGCGGCTGAGCGGACCGGACCGGGCCACGGCGCGCCGGGTCCGGTTCCGGGAGCGGTTCCTACGGCGGCCGGGGCCCCGCGTACTCCTCCAGGGCGGGCCGGTTGCCGAGGCCCGGCGCCGCCGAGACGGGGTAGGCGCGCAGCCCGACCCGCCCCTCGACCCGGTCGATCGCGCCCCAGCCGTACTGCCGGGAGTCGTCGGACAGATCGGGGTTGTCGCCCAGGTAGAAGAAGCCGCCCTCCGGCACGGTCCGCAGCGCGGCGCGCGCCGTCCGGGTGCCGTCGGCCGAGCAGCACGCGCCCGCCCGGTGGGCACGGCCGGCCCACTGGTCGGCGACCACCCGGTACACGGGCCCCGTGCCGCCCTCCTGGAGCAGGACCTGGAAGGGGTCCTCCCCGGTCGACACGATCGCCACCCGGTCGCCGGGCACTCCGATCACGCGTTTCACCATGAGGGAGTCCTGCCGGCCGCCGCGCAGCAGGACGACGTCGAAGCGGCGCACCCGCCCCCGCGAGCCCGGCGAGACGAGGATCCGGTCGCCCGGGTGCAGGGTCGGGTCCATGCTGGACCCGTCCACCCTGACGCCGAGGGCGATCACGGCCACTCCCGCGAGCAGGCAGAGCAGGGCGCCGGTGCCGAGGACGGCGCCGAGGGCGCGGCCCGCCCTCACCAGTGGCCCCTTCGACGGCCCCTTCGGCCCGGGTGCGGTGCGGCCCCGGACCGGTCGAATTCGGTCATGGCGGGACGGTAGGCCGGGCGGCGGACGGCGACTGTGACCGTACCGCTCAGCCTTGTTGACCGCGCGTCTACCAAGCCGGGCGGGACGGTACGGAACCGGGGGCGGGCGGCGGTACGGAACCGGGTACGGGCGGTGGTACGGGCCCGGCCGCGGGCACGGCGCCCCGGGCGCGGTTCCGGTAGGCGCGCGGGGTCTCGCCGGTCCAGCGGCGGAAGGCGCGGTGGAAGGCGCTGGGTTCGGAGAAGCCGAGCTGCCGGGAGAGCCGTTCGATGGAGACCCGGCCCGCGGCGAGCGCGGCGATGGCGTGATCCCGCCGCACCTGGTCGCGGAGCCGCTGGTACGTCGTGCCCTCGGCGGCCAGTCGGCGGCGGAGGGTCTGCGGGCTGACGGAGAGCCGCTCGGCGAGCTCCTCCGGCGTGGGCACGGGCCCGGCGGGCAGCGCCCTGCCGATCAGGTGGCGCACCCGGCCGGTGGCCGTGCTCCCCCACTCCGCGCGGACGAGCACCCCGTCGGGGGCGCGGCGGAGGAAGTCCGCGAGGGCGTCCGCGTCGCGCAGGACGGGCTCGTCGAGGTCGGCGCGGTCGAGGACGGCGGCGGTGCGTCCGGCGCCGAAGACGCAGGGGGCGCCGAACAGCAGCGCGTACTCGGCGGCGTGGCGGGGCTCGGGGTGGGCGAACTCGACGCGGCGCAGCCCGATCCGGCGGCGCACGAGCCAGCCGGCGAAGCGGTGGGCGACGAGGACGGTGGCCTCCACGCCGAAGTGGAGGGGGTCGTCGTACCCGGAGACGTCGAACTCCAGCCGGGCCTCGTCGCGTCCGCCGCCCTCCCCCGCCGGCCCGGCCGGTTCGACGAGCCGGAGGCCCGGCCCGCCGGGGAAGAGGGCGTAGAAGTCCCGGGCGCGGTGCAGGGCCTGGCGCAGATCGCGGCTGCCGTGGACGACGACGTGGCCCATCATCGCGAAGGTGCCGACCTTGGTGGGGTGGCCGCCGAAGCCGATCAGCTCGTCGTCGAGGGCCGCCCAGAGCATCCGGACGAGCCGCCCGAACCGCTCGGCGGGCACCCGCTCCGGGCCGTCCGCGCCGCCGCCGAGCAGTCCGGGCGGCAGCCCGGCGCGCGCGAGCAGGGGCGCGGGGTCCACCCCGAGCCGCCGGGCGCCCAGCGCCACGGCCCGTACGTGGTGGGCGCTGACCGACCCCGACGCCGTCCGCATGCCCGTCGCCTCCGTTCCGGCCGCGCGCCGGCCCCCGCCGGATCCTCGGCGCGCTTGACACTTCACCTGAGGGATGTCCAGGTTCGGACACTCTAATGCGGACTGTCAGGCGGAGGGAGGGAGTCTGTGGCGAACCGGGCGTACGTCACAGCAACTGCGTCTACCGTCGCTCCCGGCGCACGGCAGTGCGCACGGACGGACGCGGCGCACGGCGCCCGCGCGGGAAAGGGGCAGGGCATGAGCGGAGTGGCACGGCGGACCGTGGTGGCGGCCGGCGGGGCGGGACTCGCCTCGGCGGCACTGGCCGCGTGCGGGGGCACGGACGCGGAGGGCGGCACCGCCGCGGGGGGCGGGGACGGCGCTCCGCGGGGTCCGCTCGCGAAGACCGGGGACATCCCGGTGGGCGGCGGCAAGGTCCTGGCGGACGAGGGGATCGTCATCACCCAGCCGAAGGCCGGGGAGTTCAAGGCGTTCTCGTCGAAGTGCACGCACGCGGGCTGCGCGGTGAGCGAGGTGAAGGACGGCGCGATCGTCTGCCCGTGCCACCAGAGCAGGTTCGACATGTCGGACGGCAGCGTGAAGTCGGGCCCGGCGACGTCGTCGCTGCCGCCGGAGCCGATCGAGGTGAAGGGCGAGGAGATCTCCTTCGGCTAGCGGAGTCCCCCCTCCCGCCAGGAGGGGATCCCCCCGGGCGGAGTCTCCCTCCCGCCGGACGGGATTCCCCTCCGGACGGGATTCCCCTCCGGGCGGAGTCCCCCTCCCGCCGGACGGGATCCCCCTGACGGAGTTCCCCTCCCCGGCCGCCCGCCTAGCCGCGGCCGCCGGCGGAGGGGCGCCTCGGCGCCTTCCAGGCGGCGAGCAGGTCGTCGGTGGTCGCGAGGGTGGCGACGAGGGCGAGGGTGTGGCGGATCATCGCGGCGGTGTAGTCGGCCGGCACCCCCGCGATGGCGTCCCGGGGCACGACGACCGTGTAGCCGAGGTTCACCGCGTCGAAGACGGCGTTGGGCACGGCCACGTTGGCGGAGACGCCGGTGACGACGAGGGTGCGGCAGCCGAGGTTGCGCAGCAGCGCGTCCACGTCCGTCCCGGCCAGCGGGGACAGGCCGTGCAGCCGGCGCACCACCAGGTCCTCGTCCGCCACGGGGATGGGTTCCGCGACGCGTACCGCCGTGGAGCCGCTGTGCTGTTGCACGGGAAGCCGCGCGGCGGCCCGGAACAGGCGGGCGTTGTCGTTGGCGCCGCGCCCGTCGGGGCGCCGCTCGGCGACGGCGTGCATCACCTGGACGCCGGCGCCGTGGGCGGCGTCGACCAGCCGGGCCACGTTGGCCAGGGCGCCCGAGCCGCGGGCGACGGCGGCGAGTTCGGGCAGGGCGCCGTCCGGGCCGACGACCCCCTGCTGGCACTCGACGGTGAGCAGGACGGTTCCGTCCGGGCGCAGCAGCTCGCCGAGTTCTTCCCTTCGGCCCATCTCTCCCCCTCGCACGTACCCTTGCACCGGCGTGGTCGCGCACCCATGATTTCTGACGTCTCATCAGAAATCCAGAAGGGTGCGGACGATGACCGTCGCGCAGCGCCGTGGACGCCGGATCATGATGACCCCGGAGGAGCTCGACTCCTTCCTCGCCGAGCAGCGCACCTGCCGGGTCGCGACCGTCTCCGCCGACGGCCGTCCCCACGTCAGCGCGCTGTGGTTCGCGTGGGACGGCACCTCGCTCTGGCTCTACTCGCTGACCCGCAGCCGCCGCTGGGCCGAACTGCGCGCCGATCCGCGGATCTCCGTCCTGGTGGACGACGGCGAGGAGTACGGCGAGCTGCGCGGGGCCGAGCTGTCGGGGACGGCCGTCTTCGTCGGCGAGGCGCCGCGCACGGGCGAGCCGTGCCCCGGACTCGACGCGGTGGAGCGCCTCTTCGCGGCGAAGAACTTCGGCCTGGACGCCATGCCGCACGACGGCCGGCACGCCTGGCTCCGGCTGACCCCGGACGCGATCGCCTCCTGGGACTTCCGCAAGCTCGGCGGGGCGTAGGCCGTCCCTTCCGGCGGGGCCCGGTCAGTCGGCGTGCGGCCGGTCGGCGTGCGGCCGCCCCGCCTCCCGCAGGGCCTCGACGACCGCGCGCAGGGAGGGCCGGCGGCCGGCGTCGGTGCGCCAGGTGGCGTAGATGTGCCGGCGCACCTGCTGCCGTACGGGCACGCAGACCACGCCGTCCGGGTGCGGCCGGCCCAGCCGGGGCGTGACGCACACGCCGAGCCCGGCGGCGACCAGCGCGAGCTGGGTGTGGTGCTCGCCGGCGAAGTGGGCGATGCGCGGTTCGATGCCCTGGGAGCGGAGGGTGAACATCAGCCAGTCGTGGCAGAACTCGCCCTCCGGCCAGGACACCCAGTCCTCGTCGGCGAAGTCCTCCAGGTCCACCGCCTCCCGTCCGGCGAGCCGGTGCCCGGCCGGCAGGGCGACGTCCGCGGAGTCGTCGAGGAGATGGGCCCGCTCCAGCTCGCCGGGGACCGGCGCCCGCCGGTTGCTCCAGTCCAGGACGATGGCGAGGTCGGCGTCGCCGCGCAGCACCGCCCGCACCCCCTGCTCGGGTTCGAACTCGGCGGTGCGGACCCGCAGGTCGGGGTGGCGGGCGCGCAGGGAGGCGAGGGCGGCGGGGAAGAGGCCGCGCGCGGCGGTCGGGAAGCCGACGAGCCGGACCTCGCCGACGACCTGGCCGCGCTGGGCCTCGATGTCGGCCTGGGCGAGCTGGACGTGGGAGAGGATCCGGGCCGCGTGCTCGGCGAGCAGCACGCCCGCGTCGGTGAGCCGCACCCCGCGCCCGTTCTTGGCGAGGAGCTGCTGACCCACCTCACGCTCCAGTTTGGACAGCTGCTGGGAGACGGCGGAGGTCGTCACGTGCAGCCCGTCGGCGGCGCCGCTGACGGAGCCGTGCCGGGCGACGGCGTCGAGGGTGCGCAGGCGCTCCAGGTTCAACATGTAAGCAATGCTAAGCGAAGGGGTCGACACAATCTCGCTTGTTCTACGACGTCGGGCCCGTCACCCTGTGTACATGAGCCACGAAGCCGCCTCCGCCCCCTCCCCCGGACCGTCCCCCTCCCCCGCCCGCCGCCCGCTCCGCGTCCGCCTCCTCGACTGGCGGGTCCGCTTCGGCGTGCTGGCCCTCATCTGGGGTTTCAGCTTCCTCTTCATCAAGGTCGGCACGGAGGGCTTCGCCCCCTTCCAGGTGACCTTCGGCCGGCTGCTGTTCGGTACGGCGGTGCTGGCCGTGGCGCTGGTGGCGAAGCGGGACCGGCTGCCGCGCGGGGCCAGGACGTGGGGGCACCTGACGGTGGCGGCCTTCCTGCTCAACGCGCTGCCGTTCTCGCTCTTCGCGTACGCGGAGCTGACGATCCCGTCGACGCTGGCGGGGATCTGCAACGCGACGACCCCGCTGTGGGGCATGGTCCTCTCGCTCGTGGCGCTCTCCGAGGACCGGCCCACCCGGGTGCGCGCGGCGGGGCTCGGCATCGGCTTCATCGGCGTCCTGACGGTCCTCGGCGCCTGGCAGGGCTTCTCGGGCCTGGACGTGACGGGGACGGCGCTGGCGCTGCTGGCCTCGTTCAGCTACGCGGTCGGCTGGATCTACGTCCGCCGCACCCTGAGCGGCACCGGCGCCTCGCACCTGTCCCTGGCGACCGGCCAGGTCGGCCTGGCCACGCTGCAACTGGCGCTGGTCACCCCGTTCTTCACCACCCTCCCGGAGTCGGTCGAGCTCCTCCCGCTGCTCTCGGTCATCGCCCTCGGCGCGCTGGGCACCGGCTACGCGATGCTGCTCCAGTACGGCGTGGTCGCCGAGGTCGGCCCCACGACCGCGTCCATGGTCACGTACTTCATCCCGGTCATCGCGACGGCGGCGGGCGTGGCCTTCCTCGGCGAGCGGCTGGCCTGGAACACTCCCGTGGGCGCGGCGGTCGTCCTCCTCGGCGCGGCCCTGACCCAGACCCGCGCCCCGGCACGGACCCCCGCCACTTCCCGCACCGCCCCGGCCTCCTCCGCCGAGACCCCCCGCAGGGCCCCGGCCCGCACCTGACCCGCCCCGCCCCTCCGCCCGCCGGGCGGAACCGCCGGGCGGAGACGGTCCGGCCCGGTCCCGGGGCGGAGGGTCAGCCGTAGCTGCGGGCCGGGGCCGGTCCCACGGCTCCGGCGACGGCCTCGGCCAGGGAGTCGATGTCGGGGCGCGAGAGTCCGGAGACGGTGAGGCGGACGGCGGGGCCGGCGGCGATGCGGAAGCGGGCGCCGGGGGCGACCGCCCAGCCCGCGGCGAGCAGGCGCGTGACGGCGCCGGTCTCGTCGGCGACCGGCACCCAGACGTTCATGCCGCTGCGCCCGTGCGCCTCGACGCCCCGCCGGGCCAGGGCCCGGACGAGGGCGTCGCGCCGCTCCCCGTACGCGTCGGCGACGGTCTCGGGGTCCACCGCGTCCGTGGCCCACAGGTGGACGACGGCCTGCTGGAGGAGCCGGCTGACCCAGCCGGGGCCGAGGCGCTGCCGGCCGAGGACCCGGTCGACGGTCTCCGGATCTCCGGTGAAGGCGGCGATCCGCAGGTCCGGCCCGTACGCCTTGGCGACCGAACGGACGAGCACCCAGCGGTCGGTGACCCCGGCGAGCGGCCGCAGCCGCCGGGAGACGATGCCGTGGCCGTGGTCGTCCTCGACGAGCAGCACCCCGGGGTGGGCGGCGAGGACGCGGCGCAGCTGTGCCGCGCGGGCGGGGCCGACGCAGGCGCCGGTGGGGTTCTGGGCGCGGTCGGTGACGATCACCGCGCGGGCCCCGTCGCGCTCGATCGCCCGCTCGACCTGGGCGGCGAGCGGCCCGTCGTCGTCGACGGCGACCGGCACGGGACGGAGCCCGAGCGCGGGGACGAGGTCGAGGAGGCTGCCCCAGCCGGGGTCCTCGACGGCGACGGCGTCCCCGGGCCGGAGATGGACGGCGAGGACCCGCTCGATGGCGTCGAGGGAGCCGGAGGCCACCCCGACCGGCCCGTCGGGGACGCCGTCGTCGTCGAAGGCGGCCCGCGCGAGCCGCGCGAAGTCGGGGTCGACGGGCGCCTCGCCGTAGAGGCCGGGCCGGTCGGCGTACCGCCGGGCCGCCGCGGCGAGCGCCTCGTCGAGCGGGGGCAGCAGCGCGGGGTCCGGGTTGCCCCGGCTGACGTCCCGGACGCCCGGCGGCGCCTCGACGCGCAGCGATCCGCGCGCGGTGGTGGCGGGCCGCGGGCGCACCCGGCTGCCGCGCCGCCCGTCCGTCTCGATGACCCCGCGCTCGCGCAGGGTGCGGTAGGCGGCGGCGACCGTGTTCGGGTTCACGCCCAGTGCGGCCGCCAGCTCCCGCAGCGGCGGCAGGGTCCGGCCGGGCTCCAGCTCCCCCGTCCCCACCCCCCGCTCCACGCTGGCGGCGATCTCCGCTGCGCGACGGCCTTCGATCCGATACTCTCCTAGCACAAACAAGATTATGCACTAGTGCAATCTGAAGGGCAAGGGGACCCGCCATGACCGCCACGACCGCCGCAGAGGCCATATCCACCCCGGGGTACGCCCCCACCGACCGGACCGTGCCCACCCGCGCCCGGCAGCGCGCCTCGTACGACCGGGACGTCGTCCACGCGATCCTCGACCAGGGGTACGTCTGCCACCTCGGCTTCGTCCGGGACGGCGCGCCCGTCGTGCTCCCCACCCTCTACGGCCGGGTCGGCGAGCGGCTGTACGTGCACGGCTCCACCGGTTCCCGCCCGCTCCGCATGGCCGGCTCCCGCGCGGCCGGCGCCGGTTCCGGCGGCGCGGCCGAGGCCCCCGGCCTGCCCGTCTGCCTCACCGTCACCCACGTCGACGGCCTCGTCCTGGCCCGCTCCGCCTTCCACCACTCGCTCAACTACCGCTCGGTCGTCGTCCACGGCACCGCCCACCAGGTCACCGACCCGGAGGAGCTGCGCACCGCGCTCGACGCACTCGTCGACCAGGTGGTCCCGGGCCGCTCGGCCGACTCCCGGCCGGCGAACGCCAAGGAGCTGGCCGCCACCGCCGTGATCCGGCTCGACCTGGACGAGGTGTCGGCGAAGGTCCGCGACGCCGGACCGAACGACGACGCCGAGGACCTGGCCCTGCCGCACTGGGCCGGCGTCGTCCCGGTCGCCCCGCGCACCGGCGCCCCGGTCCCGTCGGCGGACCTGGACCCGGCGATCGCCCTGCCCGCCTACCTGACCGCGCTCTGAGGGGACCGCCATGCTCATCCACCCCTGGGACGCCGCCACCGACGAGACCGAGTGGCGGGAGTGGCTCGCCCGCCACGACTTCGGCCAGCTCGCCGTCAACGGCCTGCCCGGCGACCCGCCCTGGGTGCAGCCGGCCCACTTCCGCTACGAGGCGGAGCCGGGCCCGTACGGCCGCGTCCTCCTCCACCTCGCCCGCCCCAACCCCCTGTGGCGCGCCCTGGAGGCCGACCCCCGGGTGCTGCTCAGCGTGGTCGACGACTACGTGTACGCCCCCGGCCACTGGACGGCGCCCGACGGCGCGCCCACCGAGCACGGCACGCCCACGTCGTACTACGCGGCGGTGCAACTGCGCTGCACCGCGCGCGTGGTGGACGACCCGGCGGAGAAGGCCGAGCTGCTGAACCGGCAGGTCGCCCACTTCCAGCCGGAGGGCGGCACCGCCCCCCGTGGCCCCCGGCGAGGCCCCCTTCGGGCGGATGCTCCCGGGCCTGCGGAGCCTGGTCCTGGAGGTGACGGAGGTGCGCGCGAAGTTCAAGTACGCCGGCAACAAGCCCGCCGCGACGCAGGAGCGGATCGCCGGCCGGCTGGCCGAGCGGGCCGGCCCGGGCGACCTCGCCGCCCGGGCCCACCAGCTCCGCCGCCTTGCCGCCGGCTCCTGACGCCCGCACGGGCGCCCGGGACCGGCGGCGCGGCTCCTTTCCGCTACACGGCCGCGGGTGCCGCGTCCCTGCGCCGCTCCGCCGCCGTCCGCGCCTCCGCGAAGGCGAGGCCGGTGACGGCCGCGAGCAGCAGCACCGTGCCGAGCACCGTCGTCGCCGTCAGCTCCTCGCCGAGCAGGGTGACGGCGAGGAGCGCGGCGCTGACCGGCTCCAGGAGCATGATCACGGAGACCGTCGTGGCCCGGACGACCGCCGCCCCCGCGAAGTACAGGGCGTAGGCGAGGGCCGTCGGGATCGCCGCCACGTACAGCAGCAGGAGCAGCAGCCGGACCGCGTCCTCGGTGTGCGGCAGCAGCCCCTCGGCGACCGCCAGGGGCAGCACGACGAGCGCGGAGACGCCGAAGGTCCACGCGGTGCTCGCGAGCGAGCCGGCCGCGCCGCCGCCGGTGCGGCCGAGCCACCGGGTGAGCAGGGTCAGCGCGGCGAACCCGGCGGCCGAGAGCACCGCGTAGCCGACGCCCGCGAGCCGGACCTCGGCTCCCCCGCCGCCCAGGACGAGCACGGCGAGCCCGGCGAGCGCGCCGGTGACGGCGGCGAGACCGCCGAGGCCCAGGCGCTCGCCCATGGTGACGCGGGCGCCGACCGCGATGAGGAC
Source organism: Streptomyces sp. NPDC035033 (assembly GCF_040636735.1). Classification (NCBI taxonomy): domain Bacteria; kingdom Bacillati; phylum Actinomycetota; class Actinomycetes; order Kitasatosporales; family Streptomycetaceae; genus Streptomyces; species Streptomyces sp. NPDC035033. Next base: position 29,452 of record NZ_JBEZUZ010000063.1, read on the forward strand.
GGGACCGGCGCCGAGGGTGACGACGGTGCCGACGGCGAGCCCGGTGGCCTCGACGGCGGCGAAGTAGGCCGTCTGGAAGACGGCGAGCCCGACCCCGGTGCCGACGATCCGGACCAGCCGGGTCCGGCGGCTCTCCCCCGCGGCGGAGACGGAGGCGGCCGCTCGCGCCGGCCGGCGGCGCGACAGGCGCAGCGCCGGGACGGCGAGCAGCAGGAGGAGCCCGCCGGCGCAGCGCCAGAAGGAGAGGGCCAGGGGCCCCATGTCGCTGTTGCGGAAGACGAGGGAGCCGGCGGCGCCGGCGGTGCCCCAGGCGATGCCGGCGACGACGAGGTGGACGAGGCTGCGCCCGACGGGCAGGGAGGGTTCCGTGGCAGGGAAGGTCTGCGTGTTCGACACGTGGTCTCTCCGTGAGGACGGTCCGCGCGGAACGGACCGGGTGAAGGGTGGTCGCTCGCCGCGCGCGCGGGCGGCGACGGACCGCCCGGGGGCGTGGTCGCCCGCCCGGGCCCGGTCGTCGTCCTCGGAGAGGGTGCCGCGCGCGCTAGGCGGCGGGCGGCGGAAGAACGGTCGCGTGCATGAGCGGCACCCTACGGGGTGGCCCGACCGGCCGACAACTCCTCCGCGCGCTCCGCCTCCGGGCCCCCGTCCGACCCGGCGACGGGCCCCTCGGACGGCGCCTTGGGCGCGGCGGACTGGGCGATGAAGGCGCCGACGAGGACGAGCGCGCCGCCGAGGAGCTGCGGCGGGTCCAGGTGCTCGCCGAGCAGCACCCAGGCGAGGACGGTCGCGACGACCGCCTCCAGGCAGGCCACGACGCCGGCGACCTGCGGCGAGAGCCGGCGCACCGAGACGACGCCGGTGACGTACGCGAGGACGGTGGCGATCAGGACGATCCAGCCGAGCAGCAGCCAGGCCGGCACCGAGGTCCCGTCGAGGTCGGCCCGCCCGGTCAGGAGGCCGGCGTCCATGCCCCACGGGCGGGCGACCGCGGTGAGCACGAGCGCGCCGATGAGCAGCCCGTACGCGATCACGCCGAGCGGATCGACCGGCTCGGCCTCGTCGGTCCCCTGGTCGGAGAGGACGAAGTAGCCGACCTGGCAGCAGGCGGCGGCGAGCGCGAGGAGCAGGCCGAGGAGGTCGAAGCTCAGCCCGGACCAGACCTGGACGACGCAGGCGAGGCCGACGACGGCGAGCACCACGCCCAGGGCGGCGGCGCGGGTGACCGGCCGCCGCTGGACGAAGCGGACCCAGCCGAGGACCAGCGCGGGGGCGAGGTACTCGATGAGCAGGGCGACGCCGACCGGGATCCGGGAGATCGAGGCGAAGTAGAAGGCCTGGACGCCGGCGACGGCGAGCAGGCCGAAGCCGAGGAGCAGGCCGGGCTTGCGGCGCAGCAGGTCCCGGTGGCGCCAGGCCACGGGCAGCATGACGAGCGCGGCGCCGGCGACCCGGAGCCAGACGACGTGGAGCGGATCGAGGCCCGCCTCGATCAGCGGCTTGGCCGCCACTCCCGAACCACCGAATGCGAAGGCCGAGGCCAGGGCGAGCCCCAGGCCGGCACTTCTCCCCTGAGACGCGTGCATCGGGCCATCATGACAGGCCCCGGTCAGGCGTGTAACCCCCGTCGCACCTGTTGAGACGGGCCCCGGAAGCCCCCTCGCCCGCCCCGGGACTCAGCCCTCCGCCTCCCGCGCGAACGCCCCCTCGCCCGGCGGCCGCCCTCTCCCCGGCACGACCCCTCCCCCCGACGGGATCTCCCCGCCCCGCACGTCCCCTCCCCCCTGCGGCCCCCCTTCGCGGCCGAGGGCGGCGGCGGAGGCCGCGGCGAGCGCGACGGCGCGGGCGCCGAGGGCGGGCGGGTCGATCCCGGCGTGCCGGAGCACCTCGCCGGCCCGGCTGCCGGGGTCCGCGGCGAGCCCGGCCAGCAGGTCGAGCCCGCGGGGCTGTTCCTCGCCGCGGGCGGCGGCGCGGCGCAGGGCCTCCTCCAGGGCGGCCGCGGCCGCCGGGGACCAGCGGGAGGCGCGGCGGTGCGTCCCCTCCCCGGCCCGGACGGCGGGCAGCGGGCGCGGGGCGCCGTCGCCCTCGGCGGACCGCTGCCAGCGGAGCCCGTATCCGATCGAGCGCTGGACGAGGTAGCCGAGGACCCGCGCGACCCGCTGTTCGCCGTCGAAGGCGGCGCGGGTCTCCGGGTCGGACTCGACGAGGGCGTGCAGGAGGTGGGCGGTGTCGACCTGGCGGTCGCCGTCCCGCAGGGCCCGGCGGCGGGCGGCGCCGAGCACGGTGGCGAGCAGCGGTGCGGGCCCGGCGGGAGCCGGGGACGGGGTGGGACGCGACGGGACGGGAGGGTGCACCCTTCCACCTCATCAGCCGCGCCCGCCCGGGTCATCACACGGGAGAACCATGTCCGCGTCCCACCGGAGTCGTGCACAGGTGCGCGACTCCTCCTCCTCGGGGAGGAGATCCGGTCGATTCCTCCGGCGGGGCGCGCGCCGCCTTGCCTTTCGCCCGGGACGCAACCACGGACCGCCGCCGGGCGTCCTTCCTGTGTGTTCTGGATGGTGGGTCTGCGCGCGTGCGACGGCCGGCAGTTCGTGTACCGGGTGTACGCCCCCCGGGAGGCGCTGCCGGGCGATCTGTTCTGGGCCGCGTTCCACCGCCACGAGGACGACGGCGGCCCCCGGGTGTCGGACTCCTTCGACGCGGCCGAGATCTGGTGGATCGGCGGCACGGGCCCGGCCGCCGCAGAACTGACGGTTCATCAGTATTGAATGTTCACGCCCGCCCGGCTACGTTCCGCGACACCAGAACCCAGCGGGCACGCGTGAAGGGGTGGTCGTCATGGCCGAAGTCAGCGCGGAGGCACGGATCGAGGCACCGGCGGGGAAGGTGTGGGAGCGCCTCACCGACTTCGGTTCGTACGGGGAGTGGAACGCCACCCACACCGGCTTCCCGCAGGGCGGCCCCGAGACCCTGGCGGCCGGGGCCACGTTCACCGAGAACATGAAGCTGATGGGCTTCCCGGCCGAGGTGCTGTGGACCGTCGAGGAGCTGGAGGACGGCCGGGTCCTCGCCATCCGGGGCAAGGGTCCGATGGGCGTGACCGTCGGCACCCGCTACTCGCTCGCCGACGAGGGCGGGGCGACGACGGTCCGCATCGACGGCGAGTTCACCGGCGCGGCGGTCTCCCTGATGGCCGGGAAGCTCAAGGACTCGGCGACGGCGGCGCTGAACGAGTCGCTGCGCAAGCTCTCCGGCCTGGTCGTCTGACCGGCCCCGCGCGGCGAAGGGCCCCCGGCGGTGCGGCACCGGGGGCCCTTCGTCCTTCCCGCGCCGCGGGCTCAGTGCTCGTCGGCGAGGATCAGGTACAGCTTCTTCCGGGCCTCGTTGACGACCGCGACGGCCTTCTGCCGCTGCTCGGGGCTGCCGGTCTTCCAGACCTGACCGAAGGCCTCCATCAGGCCGGCGCCGGCCTGGCGGACCTCGTCGAGGGCCTCCCGGTCGATGCCGCGGCCGGCTTCCTCCCAGGGGGCGTCCGGCGCGGTCCCGGCCTCCTCGCGCCCGGTGTCGGTGAGCGAGAAGAGCTTCTTGCCGCCCTCGCTCGCGCTGACGATCAGGCCCTCGTCCTCCAGCAGCTGGAGGGTCGGGTAGACCGAGCCGGGGCTGGGCTTCCAGGCCCCGCCGCTGCGCTCGCCGATCTCCTGGATCATCTCGTAGCCGTGCATCGGGCGGTCCTTGAGCAGGGCCAGGATCGAGGCGCGCACGTCTCCGCGCCGCGCCCGCCCCCGGCCGCCGCCCCGGCCGCGCCCGAAGGGGCCGCCGAAGCCGGGACCGCCGCCGAAACCGGGTCCGAAGGGCCCGAAGGCGGCCCGCCGCCCCTCGAACTCGCCCCGCGGTCCGGGCCCGTACGCCCCTCGCCCGGCCCCACGGCCGTGACCGTGACCGCACGCGTGGTCGTGTCCATGTGAACGCATCGCGACGCTCCTTCCGTGAGATTCCATCGTTGAACTATCACGATGCTTCAACGATATATCGGAACTGTTCGTCGAGCAACCCACCGATCGTCCGCTCCCCGACCTGTGCCCCGACCCGCGCCCCGACCGAAGTCCGGCCGCCGCCGTTGCGCGCCCCCGCGCCCGGTGCGCCCCGAGAGGATCGGGGCATGGCGAACTCACCCGTGCGGATCGACGCCCTCGTCGTCGATGCCGTCGACCCCGAGCGGCTCGCCGCGTTCTGGTCCGAGGTGCCCGGCCGGCCGGTGGTGGGCCGCACGGGCCCCTATGTGTGGCTGCGGCGCGAGAACGGTCTGGGACTGGGCTTCCAGCGCGCCGCCGGGCCCAAGTCGGTGAAGAACCGCATGCACGTCGACGTCGCCGCGGCCGACCCGCTCGCGGAGCGGGAGCGCGTCGAGGCGCTCGGCGGGCGCCGGCTGGAGGAGTACGACGCCGGCGGGTTCCTGGTGATGGCGGACCCCGAGGGCAACGAGTTCTGCGTCATCCCCGAAGGCCCCTTCGAACTCGACGACGAGGGGCGCGCCCACTACCTCGCCTGACCGGCCTTCCCGTCCGCGCCGGGAGGGCGCCGGCTCCCCCGCCGTCACCGGAGGACGACCGGCGCCGGGGCGACCGGGCCAGGCGTCCCGGATTGGCCTTGGTCCGCCGTTCCCGCCCACCGGTACGGTCCGGACCATGCGCATCCGAATCGTCGACGCCTTCACCGACCGCCCCTTCTCCGGCAACCCCGCCGGCGTCCTCCTCCTCGACTCCTTCCCGGACGACTCCTGGCTCGGGAAGGTGGCCGCCGAGGTCAACCTCTCCGAGACCGCCTTCGCCCACCCGCTGCCCGCCGGCGGCGAGGCCGACTGGGCGCTGCGGTGGTTCACCCCGACGACCGAGGTCGACATGTGCGGCCACGCCACCCTCGCCACCGCCCACGTCCTGCGCACCACCGGCGCGGCGTCCGGCCCGGTCCGCTTCGCCACCCGCTCGGGCGTCCTCGGCGCCGCCCCCGAGGCGGACGGCGGCATCACGATGGACTTCCCGACCTCCTCGCTCACCCCGCTCCCGGTCCCGGACGGCCTGGCGGAGGCGCTGGGCGCCGAGATCGTCGCCGTCCACGACACCGCCGCCCACGTCGGCGACCTCCTCGTCGAACTCCGCGACGAGGAAGCCGTCCGCGGCCTCGCCCCGGACCTCGCGGCCCTCAAGGCCCACTCCTCGCGCGGCGTGATCGCGACGGCCCTCGCCGCCGGCCCCGACGGCGGCTACGACTTCGTCTCGCGCGGCTTCTTCCCGGCCGTCGGCATCGACGAGGACCCGGTCACGGGCAGCGCGCACACCGCGCTCGCGCCCTACTGGTCGGCCCGCCTCGGCCGCGAGGAGCTCACCGGCTTCCAGGGGGGCGCCCGCACGGGCCTGGTGCGCACCCGGCTGCGCGGCGACCGCACCCTCCTGACCGGCCACGCCGTGACCGTCATCGACGGCGAGCTGCACGCCTGAGGCACCCGCCCCGGCGTGCGGCGCGCCGAAGACCCGCACGGAGGATCCGGTACGAAGAAGGGGCGTACGGCTCCGGTGCCGTACGCCCCTCCGGCCCCGCCGGGCCTCACGCCGTGGGCAGCCAGTCCACCTTCCCCGCCAGCAGTCCGTAGCCGACGAAGGCCACGATGTCGAGCAGGGCGTGGGCGACCACCAGCGGTCCCACCCGCTGCCAGCGGCGGTAGAGCAGCGCGAAGACGACGCCCATCACCACGTTGCCGATGAAGCCGCCGATGCCCTGGTAGAGGTGGTACGAGCCGCGCAGCACCGAACTCGCCACCAGCGCGGCCGTCGGCGTCCACCCCAACTGCCCCAGCCGGCGCAGCAGGTAGCCGACGACGATGACCTCCTCCAGGACGGAGTTCTGGATCGCCGAGAGGACGAGGACCGGGTACTTCCACCACACGTCGGGCAGGGACTCGGGCACCACCGTGAGGTTGAAGCCGGAGGCCCGCGCCACGAGGTAGAAGGCGAGGCCCGCGCTGCCGATCCCGGCGGCCACCAGCGCCCCGCGCCCGAGGTCGGGCCAGGGCCGGGTGCGGTCGAAGCCGATGGCCCGCAGGCCGGAGCCCTCCCGCATGAGCAGGTGGGCGACGAGGACGACCGGCACGAGGGCCGTGGCGATGCCGAAGAGCTGCCAGGTGAGGTCGAGCCAGGGGCGCCCGGGGGCGTACGAGCCGTTGAGGGTGGCGGCCTGCTCCTTGAGCGCGCCGGGCCTGGTCAGCGAGCCGACGAAGCTGATGAGGGAGGAGACCCCGCTCGCCCCGAGCGAGAGCGCGAGCACGATGAGGGTCTCGGAGCGCAGCACCCGGCGCGGGAGACCGCCCGGGGGCGGGGAAGCGTCCACGACCCGTTCTTCCGCCACCACGCCCGTCTCCCGTTCCCGTCGCGACCGCCCCGGGACCGGCCGGCCCGGCCCCCGATACGACGATCATGCGCGACGGCGCCCCCGGAACGCCATCCAGGGGTCCCGCGGCCCCTGCTACGCCCCCGCGGCCCCCACCGGCCAGGTGTGCACCGGCTCCCCCTCCAGCATCAGCCGCCGGTAGCGCCGGGTGGTCGCCGCCAGGGCCGCCTCCCGGTCGAGACCGGACTCCAGGGCCCGGTGGAAGGTGTCGGCCTGCCAGGACGCGCCGTTCACCCGGCGCCGGCACCGCTGCTCGATGACGCCCAGGTAGAAGTCGCGGTCCGCCGGGTCGACGTGCCAGGCGTCGAGCCCCGCCGCGGCCAGCGGCAGCAGTTCGTCGAGGACGAGGCGTACGGCCGGCTGGGTCGCGACGCCGCCCGCGCGTCCCGGCCGGGGCCAGCGCAGCTCCGCCTCGATGCCGTACCGGCAGGCGGCGTCGAAGTTCGCCTCGGCGTCCTCGAACGCCATCCGCTTCCACGGCGGGCGCGGGTCGTCGGCGAGGGAGCGGACGAGTCCGTAGTAGAAGGCCGCGTTGGCGAGGACGTCGGTGACGGTCGGGCCGGCGGGCAGGACCCGGTTCTCCACCCGCAGGTGCGGGACGCCGTCGACCCAGCCGTAGACCGGCCGGTTCCACCGGTAGACGGTGCCGTTGTGCAGGACGAGCTCCTTGAGCTGCGGCACCCCGCCGCCGTCGAGGACGAGCAGCGGGTCCTCCTCGTCGCACAGCGGCAGCAACGAGGGGAAGTAGCGCACGTTCTCCTCGAAGAGGTCGTACACCGAGTCCACCCACCGCTCGCCGAACCAGGTGCGCGGCCGGACGCCCTGGGCCTGGAGCTCGGGCGGGCGGGTGTCGGTCGCCTGCTGGAAGAGCGGCGGGCGGGACTCGCGCCACACCTCGCGGCCGAAGACGAAGGGCGAGTTGGCGCCCAGGGCTATCTGCACGCCGGCGACGGCCTGGGCGGCGTTCCAGACGGCGGCGAAGCGGGCCGGGGTGACCTGGAGGTGGAGCTGGACCGAGGTGCAGGCGGCCTCCGCGATGATCGACTCCGAGGTGTGCCGGAGCCGTTCGACGCCCTGGATGTCGAGGGTGATCCGTTCCCCGCGGGCGGCGAGGATCTGGTCGTTGAGCAGGGCGTAGCGGTCCGCCGAGGAAAGGTTCTCGAAGACGAGCTCGCGCTGGGAGAGGGTCGGCAGTATGCCGATCATGACGACCCCGGCGTCGACTTCGGCCGCCTTGCGGTCGGCATATCCCAGTCCGGTTCTCAGTTCTTCCGCGAGCCGGTCGAAAACGTGGCCGCCGAGCCGGCGCGGCGCGATGTTCACTTCCAGGTTGAACATTCCGAGTTCGGTCTGGAAATCGGCGCTCGCGATCTTTTCGAGGACGGCGTCGTTCAGCATCCGCGGGAGTCCGTCGGGGCCCGCGAGATTGAGTTCGATCTCCACGCCCATGAGGTTCCGGGGGCGGTCGAACCGCTGCTCCGCGAGGAGCCGGGCCAGCGCCGCCAGACACTGCTGGAGCTTGCGCCGGTACCGCTGCCGGTCGGCCGGGCCGAACCCGTCCGTCGCGACCTTCTCCCCCATCGAGGCGTCCCTCCGCGTGGGCGGCCACCGGGCGGGGCCGCGCGTACGGACGATGATGCCCACGCCACTGATCGACAACGCCTGAGTTTCCGGCCGCTCCGCGGATAGTCTGGTACGCACCTGCCGCCACGCGCGCCCCCTTCCGTCCCGGGAACCGGCCGACGACATATACCAATGTCATATTGCCTCCCCGGCACGGGCCGCGCGGCTTTCGGAATTCGGACGTCCGGCTTGCCGGGGAATGCGAGGACGGAGATCCTGTCCTCGCTCGGATTCCGCTCCGCGGCCCGTCGGATACGACCTGATGGCACCTTGCCAGGAATATTGGCGGCGTCTAGCGGAAACAATCTGTGAACACGTGTCGTATAAACTCCGCGGACGAGGCGGAGCGCCGGTGACGGCCATGACCGCATGGCCCCCCGCTCCGCCCCCGCCGCCGACAGCGCCGTCGCACATGCCCCCCGTACCCCCGTATCACCGTGTCTCCTGAGCGAGAGGCGACCCACACGATGCTCCGACCCACCCCGGCCCCCGCGCCGGCCCTGCGCAGTGTCCTCGCGGCACTCGGCTCGCCCACGGCCGTACGCGAGGCCCGCACGCCCGCCCTGCGCGCCGCGTCGGGACCGCTGAGTCCCGAACTCCCGCTGCCCGTCCACGTGTTGAGGATCTCAGCCGCCGCCGGACAGACACCCGGCACCCGGCTCGTCGGCTGGCGCTTCCTCATCCGCGGCGGGGGCCGGGCGATCGCCGCCGCGGACACCATGCTCACCCCGGACGGCTGGTCCTTCTCGCACTTCTTCGAGGGGCCGTACGTCGCCGCCACGGAACGGGCACTGGTCCAGGCCGAGGCGCTGCCGGGGACGTACGAGCCGCGGCTGCTCTCGGTCCCGGAGCTGTACATGCTGACGCTGTGGCTGCACGCCGACCCGGACGGCACGGAACCGGGCACCGAGTCCGCCGACGTCCTCGTGCCGCTCGCCCCCGCGCCGCCCGGCATCGCCGCCAACCGCCCCTATCGGGTGGCCGACCTGCTGCCCGTGCTCAGCACGCGGCTCGCGCCGCCGCCGCTGCTCGGCTCCGCGGCACCCGCCTGATCCGGCCCCCGCGCACCGCCCCGTGACCCCGCCGGGTCACGGGGCGCACTGCTGTCCGAAGGCCCGCGTCCGAACACCGGCGCCGAACACCCCTCCCGTACGGACTAGCCCGCTCGGGCCACCCCGAACCACCCGAAAAGGCGGGGGTGTTGACCTGAACCGCCCCTGCGGGTGATGCGTCTTCACAGGAGCGGACGAGCTGACGCGAAATCCCTGCGGAAGACCGTCCGTGCGGCAAGACTGGGACCGGAACCGAACCGACCGACGGGGGCGGCCATGAGCGCGAAGAGCCGCAGGACATCCACCACGACGCAGCGAAAGAACCCACCCATGTGCCAGCACCAGCCTGCCTGTCCCACCGCCGACTCCGCCGACCGTGAGGCCGCCCGCCCGGTGGCGTGCCACCCGGAGCAGGGGTGGAGCCTGCTGTGCAACGGTGTCCTGCTCTTCGAGGACACCGGCGAACTGCTGCCGGACGGGCAGATCATCGCTCCGCACCGGCCGCTGACGACGGGCGGGGTGACGACGGCGGCCTGAGCCGCCGCTCGGGCAGCGCCGAGGGCCGGCCCGGAGGAGACTCCGGACCGGCCCTCCGTCACGCCCGCCGTCAGTGGTCGTACTCGTCCAGCGGAGGGCAGGAGCAGACCAGGTTCCGGTCGCCGAAGGCGCCGTCGATGCGGCGGACCGGCGGCCAGTACTTGTCGGCCTTGGAGACGCCGGCCGGGAAGACGGCCTCGTCGCGCCCGTAGGCGTGGTCCCACTCGCCGCCGAGCGCGGCCGCGGTGTGCGGGGCGTTGCGCAGCGGGTTGTCCTCGGCGGGCCACTCGCCGGAGCCGACCTTCTCGATCTCGGCGCGGATCGCGATCATCGTGTCGCAGAAGCGGTCCAGCTCGGCCAGGTCCTCGGACTCGGTCGGCTCGATCATCAGCGTGCCGGCGACCGGGAAGGACATGGTCGGCGCGTGGAAGCCGTAGTCGATCAGGCGCTTGGCGATGTCGTCGACGGTGACGCCGGTCGCCTTGGTCAGCGGCCGCAGGTCCACGATGCACTCGTGGGCGACGAGCCCGGCCGGACCGGTGTAGAGCACCGGGTAGTGCGGCTCCAGGCGCTTGGCGATGTAGTTCGCCGCGAGGACGGCGACCTGGGTGGCGCGCTTGAGGCCCTCGCCGCCCATCAGGCGGACGTACGACCAGGAGATCGGCAGGATGCCGGCCGAGCCCCACGGGGCGGCCGAGATCGGTCCGACGCCGGTCTCCGGGCCCGCGGTGGGCTGGAGCGGGTGGTTCGGCAGGTACGGGGCGAGGTGCGCGCGGACCGCGACCGGGCCGACGCCGGGGCCGCCGCCGCCGTGCGGGATGCAGAAGGTCTTGTGCAGGTTGAGGTGCGAGACGTCGCCGCCGAAGTGGCCCGGCTTGGCGAGGCCGACCAGGGCGTTGAGGTTGGCGCCGTCGACGTACACCTGGCCGCCGGCCTCGTGGACCTCGGCGCAGATGTCGGCGACGTGCTCCTCGAAGACGCCGTGCGTCGACGGGTAGGTGATCATCAGCACGGCGAGCTCGTCGCGGTGCTGCCCGATCTTGGCGCGCAGGTCCTCGACGTCGACCTCGCCGTCCTCGGCGGTCTTCACGACGACGACCTTCATGCCGGCCATCACCGCGGAGGCGGCGTTGGTGCCGTGCGCGGAGGACGGGATGAGGCAGACGGTGCGCTGCTCGTCGCCGTTGGCGCGGTGGTAGGCGCGGACCGCGAGGAGACCGGCCAGCTCGCCCTGCGAACCGGCGTTCGGCTGGATCGAGACCTTGTCGTAGCCGGTGACCTCGGCCAGGCGCTCCTCCAGCTCGGTGATGAGCGTGACGTAGCCCTGGGCCTGCTCGATCGGCGCGAAGGGGTGGATCTGACCGAACTCGGGCCAGGTGACCGGCTCCATCTCGGTGGTCGCGTTCAGCTTCATGGTGCAGGAGCCGAGCGGGATCATGCCGCGGTCGAGCGCGTAGTCGCGGTCGGCGAGCCGGCGCAGGTAGCGCAGCATCGAGGTCTCGGAGCGGTGCGCGTGGAAGACCGGGTGGGTCAGGTACGCGTCGGAGCGCAGCACACCGGCCGGGAGGGCGTCCTCGGTGACGGCGTCCAGGGCCTCGACGTCCGCCGTGACGCCGAAGGCGCCCCAGACGGCGGCGAGCTGCTCGCGGCCGGTGGTCTCGTCGCAGGAGACCGAGACGTGGTCGGCGTCGACGCGGTACAGGTTGACGCCGGCCTCGCGGGCGGCGGCCACGACGGCGTCGGCGCGGCCCGGCACGCGGGCGGTGATCGTGTCGAAGAAGGAGCCCTGGGTGAGCTCGACGCCCCCGGCGGTCAGACCGGCGGCCAGGATCGCCGCGTACCGGTGGGTCCGCCGCGCGATCTGCTTCAGGCCCTCGGGGCCGTGGTAGACGGCGTACATGCCGGCCATGACGGCGAGGAGCACCTGGGCGGTGCAGATGTTGCTGGTGGCCTTCTCGCGGCGGATGTGCTGCTCGCGGGTCTGCAGGGCGAGGCGGTACGCCTTGTTGCCGTCGGCGTCGACGGAGACGCCGACGAGGCGGCCGGGCAGCGAGCGGGCGTGCTTGTCCTGGACGGCCATGTAGCCGGCGTGCGGGCCGCCGAAGCCCATGGGGACGCCGAAGCGCTGGGTGGTGCCGACGGCGATGTCGGCGCCGAGCGAGCCGGGCGAGGTGAGCAGGGTGAGCGCGAGCAGGTCGGCGGCGACGGTCACGATCGCGCCGAGCTCGTGGGCGGCGTCGATCAGCGGCTTGATGTCGCGGACCGCGCCGGAGGCGCCCGGGTACTGGATCAGGACGCCGAAGACGCCGCGCTCGGCGACCTCGGCCGGGATGCCCTCGGAGAGGTCGGCGACGACGACCTCGACGCCGGTCGGCTCGGCGCGGGTCTCGATGACGGCGATCGTCTGCGGCAGGGCGTCGGCGTCGACGAGGAAGACGCCGTTCTTCACCTTGCCGACGCGGCGCGAGAGCGACATGGCCTCGGCGGCGGCGGTGCCCTCGTCGAGGAGGGAGGCGCCGGAGGTCGGCAGCCCGGTGAGGTCGGCGACCATGGTCTGGAAGTTGAGCAGCGCCTCCAGGCGGCCCTGGGAGATCTCCGGCTGGTAGGGCGTGTACGCCGTGTACCAGGCCGGGTTCTCCATGACGTTGCGGAGGATGACCGGCGGGGTGAAGGTGCCGTAGTAGCCGAGGCCGATCATCGGGGCGAGGACCTGGTTGCGGCCGGCGAGGTCGCGCAGCTCGGCCAGAACCTCGGCCTCGGTGCGGGCGCCCGGCAGGGCCAGCGCCTCGGCGTTCTTGATGACGTCCGGCACCGCGGCGGCCGTCAGCTCGTCGAGCGAGCCGTAACCGACCTGGGCGAGCATCTTGGCCCGCGCCTCGGCGTCGGGTCCGATGTGCCGCTGCTCGAAGGGAATGCCCTGCTCGAGCTCGGAGAGCGGAGTGCGGTTGGCGGTCATGATGCGGGGGCCTCCTGGTCGTCACGACCTGCGAGGGGCACCACGGCGCGGGTGCCCGGACGGCCTCCCCCTCTGTCATCTCAACCTGAGAGCTTCACCGGCACGCCCGTGGGCACACCGGCTTTCACCGTCGGTGAGAGCGGATTCCGTCGGACTCCCGCCCTGCTTTCCAGAGTGACCTCGCCCGCGCGGTACCGGGTGCCTGAGAGATTCCGGGGAGGATTTGCTCCTTCGGCGCCCCCGGAAACGTTCTCCGGAGGACTCTCCCGCACGGTGTCGACAGCCACAGCCAGCCTACCAGCGCGGTTGTGCGCGTCATCGCTCAAGTGGCCGACATCCCGGATGTGCACTTTCGTAGGGGTGTAGAGCAGTTGCGACCAGTTGGAGGGACCGTGCAGACCGACATCGATCCGCGCAGCCTGATCGGCCGCAAGGCGTTCGACCGGAACGGACACAAGATCGGAACCGTGGACGAGGTGTACCTGGACGACGCGACCGGCGTGCCCGAATGGGCGGCCGTGCGCACCGGTCTGTTCGGCCGGGACGCGTTCGTCCCGCTGGAGCCGAGCGAGCTGGCCGACGACGGCCTCCACGTCCCCTTCGAACGCTCCCTCATCAAGGACGCCCCGGACTTCGGCGTGGGCCGTCACCTCTCCCCCGAACAGGAGCTCCAGCTCTACCGCCACTACCAGTTGACGCTGCCGCCCCCACCGGACCACATCCCCGACTTCGGCCGCCTCGCCGGGCAGGACGACGTCGCGTAGGACCGGCTCACTCGCCCGCGAGGACGGCGGGGGCGGAGCCCTCCGCCCCCGTCGCCCCGCCGGGCACCAGCGGCAGCGGATCCGCCGGCTCCAGCTCCGGGTCGTCCACCGCGAAGGTCCGCACCCGCCCCGGGGCGGTGCCGCCGGGCTCCTCGAAGCGGACGGTGACCCGGCCGAGCCCGCTGCCCTGCACCCAGCCGGCCCCGAGGACCGCGTGCCGCACGTCGTGCCCGGGCGCCCACCGCCGCGTCGCGGTCTCCGTGGCCGTCGCGGGCGCGGCCGCGGCCACGGCGGCCCCCGCGGTGCCCTCCGCGGCCCGCGGAGCCCCCTCGGGCGCCCCCGCCCCCGTCACGGCCTCCGCCCCCGCGGCGGCCTCGGCCTCCGCCTCCGCCTGGGCGAAGAGGTCCTCCTGGGTGTAGTCGGCCAGCCCGCTCACCCCGACCCCCAGCAGCCGCACCCCGCCCGTGGTGTCCACGAGGTCGAGCAGCCGCTCCGCGGCCTCCCGCACCACCAGCGGATCGTCCGTCGGCCCCCGCAGCGTCTCGGACCGGGTCAGCGTCGAGAAGTCGTACCGGCGCACCTTCAGCACGATCGTCCGCCCCGAGTGCCCCGCCGCCCGCAGCCGCGCCACGCACCGCTCCGCCAGCCGCTCCACCTCCAGCCGGATCCGCAGCCGGTCGTGCAGGTCGATGTCGAAGGTGTCCTCCACGGAGACCGACTTGGCGTCCCGCTCGGCCACCACCGGCCGGTCGTCGTGCCCGAGCGCCATCCGGTACAGCGAGGTCCCGTGCGCCCGCCCCAGGATCCGTACGAGCTCGTCCTCGCCGGCCTCCACCACCTCGGCGACCGTGGTGATCCCCGCCCGCCGCAGGTGGTCACCGGTCGCCGGCCCCACCCCGGGGACGATCCGCACCGACCGGGGCGCGAGCAGCGCCCGCTCGGTCCCCGGCTCGAAGAGCACGAGCCCGTCCGGCTTCGCCTCCTCCGAGGCGATCTTCGCGAGCATCTTGGACCCCGCGAGCCCCACCGAACCGGTCAGCCCGGTCGTCGCCCGGATCTCGGCCCGCAGCCGCTCCCCCACGGCCCGCGCGCTCGCGCTGTCGTCCGCCAGCCCCCCGGCCTCCAGGTCCACGAAGGCCTCGTCCAGGCTGAGCGGTTCCACCAGCGGCGACAGCCGCCCGAGAAGGCCCATCACCTGCCCGCTGATCGCCCGGTAGAAGGCGAAGCGCGGCACCAGATAGGCCGCGTGGGGCGCGAGCCGGCGCGCCTGCGCCATCGGCATCGCGGAGTGCACGCCGAAGCGCCGCGCCTCGTACGAGGCGGTGGCGACCACTCCGCGCGGCCCGAGCCCGCCCACCACCACGGGCTTTCCGCGCAGGCTCGGCTTGGACGCCTGCTCGACGGCGGCGAAGAAGGCGTCCATGTCCAGATGCAGGATCGTGGGGGCGGCTCTCACGTCTCCGATGCTGCCTCACGCCACTGACAATCGCGGGCGCGGGCGACCGGCCGCCCGCACCGGGGAGGGCCGCTCAGACGGCCCGGTCGCGCCGGCGGCGCGCCAGCTCGTCCTGCGGGTTGTGCCCGACCAGCGTCTCGCCGGTGTCGACGCGCTCGCCGTGCAGCTGCGACAGCGCCGCCTCGACGTCCCGCCAGACGACCCCCACCGCGATGCCGAAGACGCCCTGCCCGCCCTGGAGCAGCGAGACGACCTCGTCCGGCGAGGAGCACTCGTAGACGGTCGCCCCGTCGCTCATCAGCGTCATCCGCTCCAGATCCCGGAAGCCGCGGGCGCGCAGGTGCTGCACGGCGGCCCGGATGTTCTGGAGGGCGACGCCCGTGTCGAGGAACCGCTTGACGATCTTCAGGACGACGACGTCGCGGAAGCTGTACAGCCGCTGCGTCCCGGAGCCGTACGCGGGCCGCACGCTGGGCTCGACGAGCCCGGTGCGCGCCCAGTAGTCCAACTGGCGGTAGGTGATGCCGGCGGCCGCGCAGGCCGTGGGGCCGCGGTATCCGATCGCCTCGTCCGCCACCCCGGCGCCCGCCCCCGGACCGAGGTCGCCCGCACTGCCGTGAAGCGGATACGGCGCGGTCTCCCCGGACACGCGTCCGAGCGAGCTCCCTGCCGTACCGTCCGCGCTGCTCATCACGCCGACCCTCCGTCCTTGACCTGCCCACTCGAAGGTAGGCAGTCACCAGGGGTGCGTCAACGATCGCCACACTCGGCACGCCGAGTGATAATCACCCAGAGAGTGGTTTCCCGTGTCCCACTCCGGGGAAAGGCTACTCGAATGCGCCGGCAGCGCTCTCCGGTCGCCCGTTCACGCCCCCGCCGGAGCGGCGGCCGGGCCCCCGCCCGTCACTGGCTCCCGAAGTCCTCCGGCGAGATCTGATCGAGGAATTCGCGGAACTTCTCCACCTCGTCCTCCTGCTCGTCGGGGATCGCGATGCCGGCGTCGTCGAGGACGCCGTCGCTGCCGAAGATCGGCGAACCGGTCCGCAGGGCCAGGGCTATCGCGTCGGACGGCCGCGCGCTCACCTCCACGCCGCTGGCGAAGACCAGCTCGGCGTAGAAGACCCCGTCCCGCAGGTCGGTGATGCGGACCTGGGTCAGCTCCTGGCCCACGGCCTCCAGCACGTCCTTGAAGAGGTCGTGCGTCAGCGGCCTGGGCGGAGCCATGCCCTGCTGGGCGAAGGCGATCGCGGTCGCCTCGCCGGGTCCGATCCAGATGGGAAGGTACCGGTCGCCTCCCACCTCGCGCAGGAGCACGATCGGCTGGTTGGAGGGCATTTCCACCCGGACACCCACAACGTCGAGCTCGTTCACACAGCAACCCTAGGACGTGCCCGACCGGTTTGGATAGTCGGGCCCCCGCTCGGGGCCGCGCGGCCCCGTCCCGGAGCCCTCCCCGGACCGCCCCCGGACGTCACTGCAGGCGGATCCCGAGCGCCGTCTGCACCAGGGCGGCGTGCAGCCGCACCGACAGCTGGGCCAGCTCGGCGGCCGTGTCCTCGGCATGGGCCCTGGTCTGCGGGTTGCGGTGGCGGCGCAGCGGCGCGACGACCTGCTCGATGAGCCCGGCCTCCCGGTCCGCCGAGGCCTTCACGCCCCGCAGGTGGCGCGGTTCGAGCCCGAACCGCCCGAGGTCGGCCACGATCCGGGCCACGTTGACGCTCTCCGCGTCGTAGCCGCCGCCCTCGCCCTCGCCGATCAGGCCGTACGACTCCCACTCGGCCAGCTCGGCCTCGGTGACCCCGGCCGCGGCGATGAGCTCGGCCCGGCCCAGCCGCGCGACGGGCGGCCGCTCGCCGCCCTCCTCCTCCGGGGGGCCGTCGAGCAGGCCGTCCAGCAGATCACGGCGCCGGCCGGGTGCCGGGAGCTTCACCTGCTCGCCGCGGGCGAGGGCGTCGAGGTGCTCCCGGATGACCTTCAGCGGAAGGTAGTGGTCCCGCTGCATCCGCAGGACGGCGGCGAGCCGCTCCACGTCCTGCGGGCTGAACTTCCGGTACCCGGAGGCCGTGCGCCGGGGCTCGACGAGCCCCTCGGCCTCCAGGCGCCCTCGTCGCCGACCGGATCACCGCCCAGGAGATCCGGGCCGTCTCCGACCTCGTCGCCGGCCGCAAGCAGTACTACGAGGTCAACCTCGAAC
>NZ_JBEZUZ010000064.1:0-46096 GCF_040636735.1 Streptomyces sp. NPDC035033
GGCCGGGGCGGGGCCGCCGCGGATCGTGGGGCCGCCGAGCGCGCTCCAGCGGACCGCCGGCGAGCTGCGGGCGGGGCTGCGGGAGGCGACGGACGGGCTCGCCCCGGACGCGCGGGCGCTGTTGCCCGGCCTGGTCGTCGGGGACACCTCCCGGATCGGCACCGAGCTGCGGGAAGCCTTCGAGGCGACCGACCTCACGCACCTGTTGGCCGTCTCCGGGAGCAACCTTTCGATCGTGCTGCTCCTGCTCGTCGGCCGCCCGGGGCGGGCGCGGCGGGTGGAGCGGGGCGGGCTCGCTCCCCGGATCGGGCTCTCGCTGCGCGGGACCGCCCTGGCGGGGGCGGGACTCACGCTGGCCTTCGTGGTCGTGTGCCGGCCCGATCCGAGCGTGCTGCGGGCGGCGGCCTGCGGGCTGGTCGCGCTGCTGGCCGTCGCGACCGGCCGCCGGAAGTCGCTGATCCCGGCGCTGGCCGCGGCGGTGCTGGTCCTGGTGCTGTACGACCCGTGGCTGGCGCGGAGTTACGGCTTCCTGCTGTCGGTGCTGGCCACCGGGGCGCTGCTGGTGGTGGCGCCGGGGTGGAGCGAGGCGCTGCGGCGGCGCCGGGTGCCGGGCCGGCTCGCGGAGGCGCTGGCCGCCGCGCTGGCGGCGCAGGCGGTGAGCGCGCCGGTCGTGGTGGTCTTCGCGGGCCGGATGAGCCTGGTGGCGATTCCGGCGAACCTCTTCGCGGAGCTGGCGGTGGCGCCCGCGACGGTGTTCGGCTTCGCGGCGCTCGCCGTGGCGCCGGTGTGGGCGGCGGGCGCGGAGGGGCTCGCGTGGGTGGCGGGCTGGCCGGCCGGCTGGATCGCCGGGGTGGCCCGGGCGGGCGCGGCGCTGCCGGGGGCGGAGCTGGCGTGGCCCGGCGGCTGGTGGGGAGGGGCGGCGCTGGCCCTCGTCACGGTCGCGGCGGTGGCCGGGGTGCGGCGGTTGCGGCACCGGACCTGGCCGGTGATCGGGGTGGTCGTGCTCCTCGTGCTCGTGGTGGCGCGACCGGTGCCGCTGGCGCGCTGGGTCACCGGCTGGCCGCCGCCCGGCTGGGTGTTCGCGATGTGCCAGGTGGGGCAGGGGGACGCGACGGTGCTCGCGGCCGGCGGGGACGCGGGGGTGGTGGTGGACGCCGGGCCGGACCCGGCGGCGGTGGACCGCTGTCTGCGCGAACTGGGCGTGAAGCGGGTGCCGTTGCTGGTGCTGACTCACTTCCACGCCGACCACGTGGCCGGTCTGCCGGGGGTGCTGAGGGGGCGGGCCGTGGCGGCGATCCAGACCACGGGCCTCGACGAGCCGCCCGGGCAGGCGGAGTTCGTCCGGCGGGTGGCGGGCGAGGCGGGGGTGCCGGTGGTGCGGGCGGAGCCGGGGGAGCGGCGGCGGGTCGGGGCGCTGGAGTGGCGGGTGCTGTGGCCGCCGGCCGGTCCGGGGCCGCCGGGCGGCGGCGGGCCGAACGACGCGAGCGTCACGCTGCTGGTGCGGGGGCCGGGCGGGGTGAGCGTGCTGTTGCTCGGCGATCTGGAGCCCCCGGCCCAGCGGGCCCTGGCGCGGGCGCATCCGGAGCTGGGCGCGGTGGACGTGCTGAAGGTGGCGCACCACGGATCCGCGCACCAGGACCCGGGGCTGACCGCGAGGGCGCGGCCCCGGCTGGCGCTGGTGTCGACGGGGCGCAACACGTACGGCCACCCCTCGCCCCGGACGCTGGCGGCGCTGGGGGCGGGCGGCGCCCGGGTGCTGCGGACCGACCGGGACGGGGCGATCGCGGTGGCGGGGGCCGGGAGGGAGCTGGTGGCCGTGGCGAAGGGAGGGAGCGCGCCCCTGTGAGGAAGTGCTTGTAAAGCAGTGCTTGTAAAGAAACCCTTGTAAAGGAGTCTTTCTATAGATAGCTTTAGATCATGCCGGAGAACAGCGCGCCACCCCCCGGGGGCGAGCAGCCCCACAGCGTCAGGCTGACCGACCCCCGGGCCCTGCGGGCCTACGCCCACCCCCTGCGCATGACCCTGGTCGGGCTGCTGCGCCGGCACGGGCCCTTCACCGCCACCCGGGCCGCCGAGCTGACCGGCGAATCGGTGGCCAGCTGCTCGTACCACCTGCGGATACTCGCCAAGTACGGGCTGGTGGAGGAGGCGCCGGGCGGGCGCGGCAGGGAGAAGCCCTGGCGGGCCACCGCCCGGTACACCGAATGGCCCGGCTACAGCGACGACCCCTCGGTCGCCCAGGCGACCGACGAGCTCAACGTGGCCGTCGCCGAGCGCTACTTCGGGCGGTTCGCCAAGGTCCTGGAGGGCCGGTCGGGCGTGTCGAAGGAGTGGCGGGAGGCCGAGCTGTTCGGGGACGCCCTCGTCTACCTCACCCCTGGGGAACTCGCCGACCTCGGGGAACGGATCGACGAAATGCTCCGGGCCTACGCGGACCGGGAGGACGACCCGGCCCGCCGGCCGCCCGGAGCGCAGCCCGTCAGCTTCCTGAAGATCGCCTATCTGGACCCGGACACCGACGACGGCAAGGAGTGACAGGCATGGCCCTCACCGCGCGGGTCCCGGCGCTGCTGCGGGAGCGGACGTTCCGCCGCTACTGGACGGGGCAGACGGTCTCGCTCGTCGGCGACCAGATCTCCCTCATGGCCCTGCCGCTCGCCGCCGTGCTCGTGCTCGGCGCCGACGCGGCCCGGATGGGCTGGCTCAAGACCCTGGAACTCCTCCCGGCCCTGCTGCTCAACCTGCCCTTCGGGGCCTGGGCCGACCGGCGGGCGAACCGTCGGCGGATCATGATCGCCACGGATCTGGGGCGGGCCGCGCTGCTGCTCACCCTGCCCGTCGCGTACGCCTTCGACCTGCTGACGCTCGGTCAGCTCTATGTGGTCGCCTTCGGCGTGGGCGCCCTGTCGGTGCTCTTCGAGGTCTGCAACTCCACGGTCTTCGCGTCCCTCGTCCCCGCCGAGCGCTACGTGCAGGCCAACTCGCTCGTGAACGGCAGCCGTTCGATGGCGTGGCTGGCCGGGCCCAGCATCGGCGGCGTGCTGGTGCAGGTGCTCACCGCCCCCGTGGCGCTGCTCGCGGACGCCCTCACCTATCTGGTGTCGGCCGGCTGCCTGGCGAAGGTGCGGGTGGACGAGCCGGCCCCGGCACCCGTGGCCAAGGGGCACTTCACGGAGGGCGTGCGCTGGGTGGTGCGGGAGCCGTCGATGCGGGCGCTCTTCGCCGCCTCCGGCACCGTGCAGTTCTTCAACTACATGTTCCACACCCTCTTCGTGCTCTACGTGACCAAGGACCTCGGCCTCGGCGCGGGTCTGCTCGGCCTGGTCCTCGGCACCGGAGCCGTCGGCGGACTGCTCGGCGCGCTGTGCAGCGGGGCGGTCGTCCGCCGGATCGGCATCGGCGGCTCCCTCGTCGCCGGCTTCCTCGGCTTCACCCTGCCGCTGGTCCTCATACCCGCCGCGGACGGGCCGCTGCCGCTTGTGGTGGGCGTCCTGTTCGCCGCCGAGTTCCTGTCCTGCGCCGGCGTGATGATCGTCGACGTGGCCGCCGGGTCCTTCCAGATGGCGCTCATACCCGACACCATGCGGGCCCGGGTCATGGGAGCCTTCCGCACCCTCAACCACGGCTTCCGCCCCCTCGGCGCCCTCACCGGCGGCGTGCTGGGCAGCGTGCTCGGCCTCCGCCCCACGCTGTGGATCGCGACCGTGGGCGCCGTCTTCGCGGTCCTCTGGCTGCTGCCCTCGCCCCTTCCGCGCATGCGCGAACTGCCCACGCGGGAAAGGGAGCCGGCCGTCACCGCCCCGTGAGGCGCGGCGAGCGGGCAGACTGCCCCCATGAGCGATCAGGAGAAGCCCGCGGGGCTGACGGACGCGGTGGTGGACCGGTACCTGAAGCGCATCGGAGCCGTACGGCCGGACCGGGCGGACGCCGGGGCGCTGCGGGAACTGCATCTGCGGCACCTGTTGTCCGTGCCCTTCGAGAACCTGTCCCTCCACCTCGGACAGGACGTCGTCCTCGACGAGGAGGCGCTGGTCGACAAGGTGACCACGGCCCGGCGGGGCGGCTTCTGCTACGAACTGAACACCGCGTTCGCCGCGCTGCTCCGGGCGCTCGGCTACCGGGTCGAGCTGCTCCAGGCGCGGGTCCTCGGACCGGACGGCCGGGTGGGGATCCCGTACGACCACATGGCGCTGCTGGTGGAGACCGCGGACGGCCGGCGGTGGCTGGCCGACGTGGGCTTCGGCGACCACAGCCACCACCCGCTGGCCTTCGACGAGCGCGGGGAGCAGGCCGACCCGGCGGGGGTCTTCGTGATCCGGGAGGCGCCGGGGGCGGACGGGGACCTCGACGTGGTGCGGGACGGCACGCCGCAGTACCGGCTGGAGCGGCGGCCCCGGGCGCTCGCGGACTTCGCGGCCGGCTGCTGGTACCACCGGACCTCGCCCGAGTCCCACTTCACCCGCGGCGTGATCTGCTCGCTGCTCACCGAGGACGGCCGGGTCAGCATCGGCGGCCGGAAGCTCTACCGGACCGTGGCCGGCGAGCGGACCGTGCGGGAACTGGGCACGGACGAGGAGCTGCGCGAGGCGTACCGGGAGCTGTTCGGCATCGTCCTCGACGAGCTGCCGGCCGGACCGGCCGTACGGGACGGCGGGAACGGGCGGGCCGAACGGGGCGGCGGGAAGGAGAACCCGTAGCCGGAATCCTCAATTCGGACTCGTCGGTAAGAAGACCGCGTTTGCCTCGAACGCCCCAGGGGTGATCGAATGCGGATTCGTTGCATGGTGAACGAGTCGCACGGGGGTGCGTTGAGGATGTTCGGTGGTCTCTTCGGGAAGCGGGGGAACGGCGGTGCGGGCCGGGGCGGTGCCCTGGCGGGGGTCGCCGTGCCCGCCTCGGCCGGGGTGGTGAGCTGCCGGGTGCTCGACCCCGTGCACGAGCCGCTGCGGCAGGCCGAGTTCGTCCTCACCGACACGGCCGGCCGCAGGGTCCTGGGCGGGGAGACCGACCCGTACGGCACCCTCCTCGCCACCGTTCCCGCCGGCGAGTACCGGATCGCCGTCACCTCCGACGGCTACACGCCGCACCACGCCGCCGTCGTGGTCGACCAGGGCGCCCACGCCGACCTCGGGGACGTCCTGCTCCAGGTCGCCCCGCAGCCGCCGCTGCCCGAGCCGGGCGACTGGCAGATCGACCCCTCCCACTCCCAGATCGGCTTCACCGCCCGGCACATCGGACTGGCCCGCATCCACGGACGGTTCAACAGCTTCGCCGGGGCGATCCGGATCGCCGACCGGATGGAGCACTCGGCGATGCACGTCGTCATCGACGCGGCCTCCATCGACACCGGCGTCCAGATGCGCGACGACCACCTGCGGTCCGGGGACTTCCTCGACGTCGGCGTCCACCCGACCATCGAGTTCTTCAGCGAGCGCTTCACCCACCGCGGCGGCACCCGCTGGAACGTCACCGGCGCGCTCAGCCTCCACGGCGTCAACCGGACCGTCACCCTGGACACCCAGTACCTCGGCCTCGGGAGCGGCCTGGAGGGCGAGACGCGCTGCGCCTGCCGCGCCACCACCGAGCTCCACCGCGAGGACTTCACCCTCACCTGGCAGACCCTCCTGGCGCGGGGGATCGCGGCGGTCGGCTCCAGCATCGCCATCGACCTGGACGTCCAGATCGTGCCGAAGACCGGCTGAGCCGCCGCGCCCCTACGGGGCCTCCAGCCACCCCTCGTACTCGGCGGCGAAGGCGTCCAGCGCCGCCGGGTCGAGCCGGCCCTCCGGGTCCTCGACCACCACCAGCCACTGCGCGTCCTCGGCGTCGTCCTCGCCGGCCAGCGCGTCCCGGACCAGCTGCGGCTCCTCGGCCACCCCGAAGCGGCCGGCCAGCTCCTCGGCCACCTCCTCGGCGGCGTCGCGGTCGGGGAGCACCAGTACGTGTCGTTCGCTCACCCGGCCATTCTCGCCCGGGGCGCCGCCCGCCCCCGGCCGGGGTCCGCTGTCGGCGGGGCGTGGGATGCTGGACCGCGATGGCCACCAGAAAGACTTCCAGCGACGACCTCCTCGGCCCCGTCACGCTCGCCGTGGGCCAGGAGGACCTGCTCCTCGACCGTGCCGTGCGGGAGGTGGTGGCGGCCGCGCGGGCCGCCGACGCCGACACCGACGTACGGGACCTCACCTCCGACCAGCTCCAGCCCGGGGCCCTCGCCGAGCTCACCAGCCCCTCGCTCTTCGCCGAGCGCAAGGTGCTGATCGTGCGCAACGCGCAGGACCTCTCGGCGGAGAGCGTCAAGGACGTCAAGGGCTACCTCGACGCGCCCGTCGAGGACATCACCCTCGTCCTCCTCCACGCCGGCGGGGCCAAGGGCAAGGGGCTCCTCGACGCGGCACGGAAGGCGGGGGCCCGGGAGGTGGCCTGCCCCAAGACGACGAAGCCCGCGGAGCGGCTGACCTTCGTCCGGCAGGAGTTCCGGACCCTCGGGCGGTCCGCCACGCCCGAGGCCTGCCAGGCCCTCGTCGACGCCATCGGCAGCGACCTGCGGGAGCTGGCCTCCGCGGTCACCCAGCTGACGGCGGACGTCGACGGCACGATCGACGAGGCGGTCGTCGGGCGGTACTACACCGGCCGCGCCGAGGCCTCCTCCTTCACCGTGGCCGACCGGGCCGTGGAGGGGCGGGCGGCGGAGGCCCTGGAGGCACTGCGCTGGTCGCTGTCGACCGGCGTCGCGCCCGTCCTCGTCACCAGCGCCCTCGCCCAGGGCGTACGGGCCATCGGCAAGCTGCTCACCGCGCGCGGCGGACGGCCCGCCGACCTGGCGCGCGAGCTCGGCATGCCGCCGTGGAAGATCGACCGGGTCCGGCAGCAGATGCGGAGCTGGACCCCGGACGGGGTGGCCGTGGCCCTGCGGGCCGTCGCGGAGGCGGACGCGGGGGTGAAGGGCGGCGGGGACGACCCCGAGTACGCCCTGGAGAAGGCGGTCGTCGCGGTGGCGCGAGCGGCCAGATCGGGTCGCGGGGGGCGCTGAGCACGGCGCGGGCCCGCCCGCCCGGCCGGCGCGGCCGCTGTCGGCGGGGCGGTGCGGTCCGCCGACGGGCCGCTGCCCGGGGCCCCACCCCGCCACCGCCGTCCCGTGGGCCCGTCCCCTTCCCGGGGACTCCGGAACCCTGCCGGGGACCCTGAAACCCCGCCGGGGTTCCCGGGACCCTTGTTGGGGGCCTCGGAACCCCGCCCCGCCGGGGCCGGCCCGCCCCCGGTGCGGCGCCCCGTGGCCGAGAACCCGGGGGCTCCCGGTGAGGCGGAGGCCCGGGGTTCTCGGGCAAGGCGAAGGCCCCGGGGCTCCTGGGGAAGGAGCGGCCGGGGCCTTCGTCGTACTGCCGGGTGGTCCGTACACGCGTGGCGAACGCGTCTCGCGTACGGGCCGGGGGGCCGGGCGGGAGCGGTAGAGAGGGTCCGCTGGGTCCCGTACGGCCGGGTACAGCCTGAGATCAGAAGATCCGGACTCAGCCCTGGAGGGAGGCGACCTTGAGCGCCAGCGCCGACTTCTTGTTGGCGGCGGCGTTCTTGTGGATGACACCCTTCGAGACGGCCTTGTCGAGCTGACGCGAGGCGGCACGGGCGGCCACGGTGGCCTTCTCGAGGTCGCCGGCGGCGACAGCCTCACGGGCCTTGCGGATCGCGGTCTTGAGCGACGACTTGACGGCCTTGTTGCGCAGGCGCGCCTTCTCGTTGGTCTTGTTCCGCTTGATCTGGGACTTGATGTTCGCCACTGAGAGAGCCTTTACAGGTTCGATGTTTCTTCAGGTATGTGCCGCGCAGCTGAGAGGGCACACGAGACACAGCTGTCCACGGTATCAGGCGCCCTCGCGGCCGCCCAAACGGGGAGTGGGAGCGCCCGAACCGGACGCCCGGCGGCGGGCATGGGACGATGGGGTCTACGTACCCGTTCCGAACACCGCCCGAGACGAGAACCCTGCGTGCCCGCGACTCCTACCAACGTGCCCGAGCCGAGCCGTACCGACCCGGCTCTGATCCGCAACTTCTGCATCATCGCGCACATCGACCACGGCAAGTCCACGCTCGCCGACCGGATGCTCCAGCTGACCGGTGTGGTCGACCAGCGGCAGATGCGCGCCCAGTACCTCGACCGGATGGACATCGAGCGTGAGCGCGGCATCACGATCAAGTCCCAGGCGGTCCGGCTCCCCTGGGCCCCCACGGAGGGGCCCGACCAGGGCCGTACGCACATCCTCAACATGATCGACACCCCCGGGCACGTCGACTTCACCTACGAGGTCTCGCGGTCGCTGGCCGCCTGCGAGGGCACGATCCTGCTGGTCGACGCCGCGCAGGGCATCGAGGCGCAGACCCTCGCCAACCTCTACCTGGCGATGGAGAACGACCTCACCATCGTCCCGGTCCTCAACAAGATCGACCTGCCCGCCGCGCAGCCCGAGAAGTTCGCCGAGGAGCTGGCCAACCTCATCGGCTGCCAGCCCGAGGACGTCCTCAAGGTCTCCGCCAAGACCGGCATGGGCGTCGAGGCGCTGCTCGACCGCGTCGTCCGGGACATCCCGGCCCCCGTCGGCGACGCCGACGCCCCGGCCCGCGCGATGATCTTCGACTCCGTCTACGACTCGTACCGCGGCGTCGTCACCTACGTCCGTGTCGTCGACGGGCAGCTCAACAAGCGCGAGCGCATCAAGATGATGTCGACCGGCGCCACCCACGAGCTGCTGGAGATCGGCACCAACTCGCCCGAGATGCTGCCGGCCGACGGCCTCGGCGTCGGCGAGGTGGGCTACCTCATCACCGGCGTGAAGGACGTCCGCCAGTCCAAGGTCGGTGACACGATCACCAGCCAGTCCAAGGGCGCCACCGAGGCGCTCGGCGGCTACAAGGACCCGAAGCCGATGGTCTTCTCCGGTCTGTACCCGCTGGACGGCTCCGACTACCCGGAGCTGCGCGACGCCCTCGACAAGCTCCAGCTCAACGACGCCGCCCTGGTGTACGAGCCGGAGACCTCCGCCGCCCTCGGCTTCGGCTTCCGCGTCGGCTTCCTCGGCCTGCTCCACCTCGACGTGATCCGCGAGCGCCTGGAGCGCGAGTTCGGCCTCGACCTCATCGCCACCGCCCCCAACGTGGTCTACCGCGTGGTCATGGAGGACGGCAGCGAGCACACGGTCACCAACCCGAGCGAGTTCCCCGAGGGCAAGATCAGCGAGGTCTACGAGCCGGTCGTCCGCGCCACGATCCTCGCCCCCAGCGAGTTCATCGGCTCCATCATGGAGCTGTGCCAGAACCGCCGCGGCACCCTCATCGGCATGGACTACCTCTCCGAGGACCGGGTCGAGATCCGCTACACCCTGCCGCTCGCCGAGATCGTCTTCGACTTCTTCGACCAGCTGAAGTCCAAGACCCGCGGCTACGCCTCCCTCGACTACGAGCCCACCGGCGAGCAGAGCAGTTCACTCGTCAAGGTCGACATCCTGCTGCACGGCGACAAGGTGGACGCCTTCTCGGCGATCACCCACAAGGACGCGGCGTACGCGTACGGCGTGCGGCTCGTCGCCAAGCTGCGCGAGCTCATCCCCCGGCAGGCCTTCGAGGTGCCCATCCAGGCCGCCATCGGCTCCCGGGTCATCGCCCGCGAGACCATCCGCGCCATCCGCAAGGACGTCCTCGCCAAGTGCTACGGCGGTGACATCTCCCGGAAGCGGAAGCTGCTGGAGAAGCAGAAGGAAGGCAAGAAGCGCATGAAGATGGTCGGCTCGGTGGAGGTCCCGCAGGAGGCCTTCATCGCCGTCCTCTCCAGCGACGAGTCCGGCGGCAAGGCCAAGAAGTAGTCAGCTCGGACGACACGAACGGGTCCGCGTGCCGACGGCACGCGGACCCGTTCGTTATCCACAGGCCCTTACGTACCGGACCGCGGCCCTCTAATCTGAAGCCCCCCGTAGGTTACTCGTGAGTTAGTTACGCATCCGTAGTTGTGGGTGCGGCGAGAAGTCGCCGCACCGACCACCGCACCGCCAACAGGCACCGCCGCCGCCCGGAGGACGACGTGAGCGACAACCAGACCCAGATCGAGAACCGGCCGCCCTCCGTCGCGGCACTCTTCCTCGAACGCGTCGAGCGGACCCCGGACGCCGAGGCGTACCGCCACCCGGTCCCCGCCGCCTCCGGCACCGGGCCGGACGACTGGAAGTCGCTCAGCTGGGGGCAGGCCGCGCAGCGCGTCTTCGCCATCGCCGCCGGCCTCATCGACCTCGGCGTCCAGCCCGAGGAGCGGGTCGCCCTCGCCTCCGCCACCCGGGTCGAGTGGATCCTCGCCGACCTCGGCGTGATGTGCGCCGGCGCCGCGACCACCACGGTCTACCCGCAGACCAACGCGGACGAGTCCGCCTTCATCCTCGCGGACTCCGAGTCCAAGGTGCTCATCGCCGAGGACGCCGCCCAGCTCGCCAAGGCGGTCGAGCGCCGCGCCGAGCTGCCCGGACTCCACCACGTGGTGGTCGTCGACCCCGAGGGCGCCGACACCTCCGACGAGTGGGTGCTCACCCTCGCCGACCTGGAGAAGCGCGGCGCCGCCCACCTGGAGAAGCACCCCGAGGCGGTCAAGGAGCGGGTCGCCGCGATCACCGCCGACCAGCTCGCCACCCTCATCTACACCTCCGGCACCACCGGCCGCCCCAAGGGCGTCCGCCTCCCGCACGACAACTGGTCGTACATGGCCAAGGCCATCGCCGCCACCGGCCTCGTCACCCAGGACGACGTCCAGTACCTGTGGCTGCCGCTCGCCCACGTCTTCGGCAAGGTCCTCACCTCCGGCCAGATCGAGGTCGGCCACGTCACCGCCGTCGACGGCCGCGTCGACAAGATCATCGAGAACCTGCCGGTGGTCCAGCCGACCTACATGGCGGCCGTCCCCCGCATCTTCGAGAAGGTCTACAACGGGGTCGCCGGCAAGGCGCGGGCCGGCGGCGGCGCCAAATACAAGATCTTCCAGTGGGCCGCCGGCGTCGCCCGCGAGTACGCCAAGACCACCCAGGACAACTTCCGCCGCACCGGCACCGCCTCCGCGCCCTTCGGCCTCACCGCCAAGCACAAGGTCGCCGACGCCCTCGTCTACGCCAAGATCCGCGAGGCCTTCGGCGGCCGGCTGCGCGCCTGCATCTCCGGCTCCGCCGCCCTCGCCCCCGAGATCGGCTACTTCTTCGCCGGCGCGGGCATCCACATCCTGGAGGGGTACGGCCTCACCGAGTCCTCCGCCGCCTCCTTCGTCAACCCCGGCGAGGCCTACCGCACCGGCACCGTCGGCAAGCCGCTCCCCGGCACCGAGGTCCGCATCGCCGACGACGGCGAGATCCTGCTCCGCGGCCCCGGCATCATGGAGGGCTACCACGGCCTGCCCGAGAAGACCGCCGAGGTCCTGGAGGCCGACGGCTGGTTCCACACCGGCGACATCGGCGAGCTCTCCGCCGACGGCTACCTCAAGATCACCGACCGCAAGAAGGACCTCATCAAGACCTCCGGCGGCAAGTACATCGCCCCCGCCGAGGTCGAGGGCCAGTTCAAGGCCGTCTGCCCGTTCGTCTCCAACATCCTCGTCCACGGCGCCGACCGGAACTACTGCACCGCCCTCATCGCCCTCGACGAGCCCGCCCTCCTCGGCTGGGCCGCCGACCACGGCCTCGCGGGCAGGTCCTACGCCGAGGTCGTCGCCGCCCCGCAGACCGAGAAGATGATCCAGGGCTACGTGGACCGCCTCAACGAGGGCCTCCAGCGCTGGCAGACCATCAAGAAGTTCCGCCTGCTCCCGCGCGACCTCGACATCGAGCACGGCGAGCTCACCCCCTCCCTGAAGCTGAAGCGCCCGGTCGTCGAGCGCGAGTACAAGGACCTCATCGAGGAGATGTACGCCGGGTCGCGCGAGGCCTGATCCCGTCGGGACGGGGGTCACCCCGGGCGGTGCGGGACAATGGACCCCATGCCTTCCGTACTGCCCGATGGTGAGCCCATGCCCGAGGACGGGGCGCTGCCCGCGCGCGCCCTGGAAGGGGCCGGGGAGCGGCCGCTCGGGTTCTATCTGCACGTGCCGTACTGCGCCACGCGGTGCGGCTACTGCGACTTCAACACGTACACCGCGAGCGAGCTGCGGGGGGCCGGGGGCGTGCTCGCCTCGCGGGACAACTACGCGGGGCAGGTCGCCGAGGAGATCCGGCTCGCCCGGAAGGTGCTCGGGGACGACCCGCGGCCGGTGCGGACGGTGTTCGTCGGCGGCGGCACGCCGACGCTGCTCGCCGCCGGCGACCTCGTGCGCATGCTGGGAGCGATCCGGGACGAGTTCGGGCTCGCGGACGATGCCGAGGTGACGACGGAGGCCAACCCGGAGTCCGTCGACCCCGCCTACCTGGCGGAACTGCGGGCCGGCGGCTTCAACCGGATCTCCTTCGGCATGCAGAGCGCCCGGCCGCACGTGCTGAAGGTCCTCGACCGGAACCACACGCCCGGACGGCCGGAGGCGTGCGTCGCGGAGGCGCGCGCCGCCGGGTTCGAGCACGTGAACCTGGACCTGATCTACGGCACGCCCGGCGAGTCCGACGACGACTGGCGGGCCTCGCTCGACGCGGCCATCGGGGCCGGGCCGGACCACGTGAGCGCGTACGCCCTGATCGTCGAGGAGGGGACGCAGCTCGCGCGGCGGATCCGGCGCGGCGAGGTGCCGATGACCGACGACGACGTGCACGCCGACCGGTACCTGATCGCCGACGCGGCCTTCGAGGAGGCCGGGTTCTCCTGGTACGAGGTGTCCAACTGGACCACCTCCGAGGCCGGGCGGTGCCTCCACAACGAGCTGTACTGGCGCGGCGCCGACTGGTGGGGCGCGGGACCCGGCGCCCACTCGCACGTGGGCGGGGTGCGGTGGTGGAACGTCAAGCACCCCGGCGCGTACGCGGCGGCGCTCGGGGCCGGGAGGTCGCCGGGGGCCGGGCGCGAGGTGCTGTCCGACGAGGACCGGCGGGTCGAGCGGATCCTGCTGGAGCTGCGGCTGCGGGAGGGGGTCGAGCTGGGGCTGCTGAAGCCGGCGGGACTCGACGCCTCGCGGAAGGCGCTGGAGGACGGGCTGCTCGACGCGGGACCGTACGCCGCCGGGCGGGCCGTGCTGACCCTGCGGGGGCGGCTGCTGGCGGACGCGGTGGTGCGGGACCTGGTCGACTGAGGGGCCGCGGCCCCGGCCCGCTAGCCCGCCGTCACGAAGTCGATCAGTTCCTCCACGCGGCCCAGGAGCGCCGGCTCCAGGTCCTTGTAGGACGTGACGCGCTTCAGGATGGCCTGCCAGACCGCGCCCGTGTTCTCGGCGGGCCAGCCCAGGGCCCGGCAGGTGCCGGTCTTCCAGTCCTGGCCGCGGGGGACCTCCGGCCAGGCGGGGATGCCGAGGACGGAGGGCTTCACCGCCTGCCAGACGTCGATGTACGGGTGGCCGACGACCAGGACGTGCTCCGAGGTGACCTCGGCGGCGATCCGGGACTCCTTGGAGCCCGGCACCAGGTGGTCGACGAGGACGCCCAGCCGGGCGTCCGGGCCCGGGGCGAAGTCGGCGACGATCTCCGGGAGGCGGTCGACGCCCTCCAGGTACTCCACCACCACGCCCTCGATCCGCAGGTCGTCGCCCCAGACGCGCTCGACGAGCTCGGCGTCGTGGCGGCCCTCCACGTAGATGCGGCTCGTCCGCGCCACGCGCGCGCGTGCGCCGGGCACGGCGATCGAGCCGGAGGCCGTACGGGCGGGGCGCGCCGGCCCGCCGGACGCGGGGCGGACCAGGGTGACGACCCGGCCCTCCAGGAGGAAGCCGCGCGGCTCCAGCGGGAAGACCCGGTGCTTGCCGAAGCGGTCCTCCAGCGTCACCGTGCCCGCCTCGCAGCGGATCACCGCCCCGCAGAAGCCCGTCGAGACCTCCTCCACGACCAGGTCGGGGTCGGCCGGGACCTCGGGCACGGGGGCCCGCTTCTTCCAGGGGGGCGTCAGATCCGGGTCGTAGCTGCGCATTCCGGGGACGCTACGACACCCGGAAGCGGCGTGCCAGTTCATCGCGCTGGCGTCGGACGAACGCCGCGTCGACGACCGCGCCGTGACCGGGGACGTACAGGGCGTCCTCGCCGCCGAGGGCGAGGAGGCGGTCGAGGGCGTCGGGCCAGCGGGCGCCGAACGCGTCCGGGCCCGCCTGGGGCTCGCCGGACTCCTCGACCAGGTCGCCGCAGAAGACCACCTCCCGGTCGCCCGGCACGAGGAGGACCAGGTCGTGGCCGGTGTGGGCCGGTCCCACGTTGGCGAGGAGGACCTGCCGGCCGCCCAGGTCGAGGGTCCGCTCGCCGGTGACGACGTGGCGCGGGGCCACCAGCGCCTCCGCCGCCTCCGCCGCGGCCCGCTCCTCGACGCCCTGCCGCACCGCGTCCGCGTACAGCTCCTCGCGGGTCCGGGCGGAGGACAGCAGCTCCTCGGTGCCGACCGCGCCGAAGACCTCCGCGCCGGCGAAGGCCGCGGTGCCGAGGACGTGGTCGAAGTGGGGGTGGCCGAGTGCGATGTGCGTCACGCGCCGGCCGCCGGTGACCGCCTCCGCCTGGGCCCGGATCCCGGCGCCCTCGGCGAGCGTGGCGCCGGTGTCGTACAGCAGCACGGCCCGTTCTCCCACGACGAGGCCGGTGGTGGCGTCCCAGCCGGGGAGCCGCCGCCGGCCCACCCCCGCCGCGAGCCGTTCCCACCCCTGCGCCGCCCAGACCGCCTCGTCGATGTCCATGGGAGCGACGCTAGCGGGTCCGCCTCCTTGCCAGGAACGACGGGCCCGGCCGTACACTGGCCGGGGGTTTCCTGGCACTCGGACAGGGCGAGTGCCAAAAGCGGAGCAACCGGAACGGCGGAACGGGAGGTGTGCGCGTGCTGAGCGAACGCAGACTCGAGGTGCTGCGCGCCATCGTCCAGGACTACGTCGGGACCGAGGAGCCGGTGGGTTCCAAGGCGCTCACCGAGCGCCACAAGCTCGGTGTGTCGCCCGCCACCGTGCGCAACGACATGGCGGTGCTGGAGGAGGAGGGGTACATCGCCCAGCCCCACACCAGCGCCGGCCGGATCCCCACCGACAAGGGCTACCGCCTCTTCGTGGACCGGCTGGCCGGCGTCAAGCCGCTCTCGACCCCCGAGCGGCGCGCCATCCACAACTTCCTCGACGGGGCGGTGGACCTCGACGACGTCGTGGGCCGCACGGTGCGGCTGCTCGCGCAGCTGACCCGGCAGGTCGCCGTCGTCCAGTACCCCTCGCTCACCCGTTCCTCCATCCGGCACGTCGAACTGCTGTCGCTGGCCCCCGCCCGGCTGATGCTCGTCCTCATCACGGACACCGGGCGGGTCGAGCAGCGGGTGATCGACTGCCCCGCGCCCTTCGGCGAGACCTCCCTCGCCGACCTGCGGGCCCGGCTCAACAGCCGGGTCGGCGGCCGTCGCTTCGCCGACGTGCCGCAGCTGGTGCAGGACCTCCCCGAGTCCTTCGAGGAGTCCGAGGACCGCGCCACGGTCTCGACCGTGCTCGCGACCCTCCTGGAGACGCTCGTGGAGGAGCACGAGGAGCGGCTGATGATCGGCGGCACCGCCAATCTCACCCGCTTCGGACACGACTTCCCCCTGACGATCAGGCCCGTCCTGGAGGCCCTCGAGGAGCAGGTCGTGCTCCTCAAGCTCCTCGGCGAGGTCAAGGAATCGGGCATGACCGTACGCATCGGGCACGAGAACGCCTACGAGGGGCTGAACTCCACGTCCGTCGTCTCGGTCGGCTACGGTTCGGGCGGCGAGGCAGTCGCCAAACTCGGCGTGGTCGGACCGACCCGCATGGACTACCCCGGAACGATGGGAGCGGTACGCGCAGTGGCACGTTACGTCGGACAGATCCTGGCGGAGTCGTAAGTGGCCACGGACTACTACGCCACACTCGGCGTGCGCCGCGACGCTTCCCAGGACGAGATCAAGAAGGCCTTCCGCCGCCTCGCCCGCGAGCTTCACCCGGACGTCAACCCGGACCCGAAGACGCAGGAGCGGTTCAAGGAGATCAACGCCGCCTACGAGGTCCTGTCGGACCCGCAGAAGAAGCAGGTCTACGACCTCGGCGGCGACCCCCTCTCCGCCTCCGGCGGCGCGGGCGCGGCCGGCGGCTTCGGGGCCGGCGGCTTCGGCAACTTCTCCGACATCATGGACGCCTTCTTCGGCACGGCCTCGCAGCGCGGACCGCGCTCGCGGACCCGCCGCGGCCAGGACGCCATGATCCGCCTGGAGATCGACCTCAACGAGGCGGCCTTCGGCACCACCAAGGACATCCAGGTCGACACGGCCGTCGTCTGCACCACCTGTTCGGGCGAGGGCGCCGCGCCCGGCACCTCCGCGCAGACCTGTGACATGTGCCGCGGCCGCGGCGAGGTCTCGCAGGTCACCCGGTCCTTCCTCGGCCAGGTCATGACCTCCCGGCCCTGCCCCCAGTGCCAGGGCTTCGGCACCGTCGTCCCGACCCCGTGCCCCGAGTGCGCGGGCGACGGCCGGGTCCGCTCCCGCCGCACGCTGACGGTGAAGATCCCGGCCGGCGTCGACAACGGCACCCGGATCCAGCTCGCGGGCGAGGGCGAGGTCGGCCCCGGCGGCGGCCCCGCCGGCGACCTGTACGTCGAGATCCAGGAGACCCCGCACGAGGTCTTCCAGCGGCGTGGCGACGACCTGCACTGCACGGTCACCATCCCGATGACGGCGGCCGCGCTCGGCACCAAGGTGCAGCTCCAGACGCTCGACGGCCTGGAGGAGATCGACATCCGCCCGGGCACCCAGTCCGGTCAGTCGGTCCCCCTGCACGGCCGGGGCATCACGCACCTGCGGGGCAACGGGCGCGGCGACCTGATCGTCCACGTCGAGGTCCAGACCCCGACGAAGCTCGACCCCGAGCAGGAGCGCCTCCTGCGCGAACTGGCCAAGCTGCGCGGCGAGGAGCGCCCCACGGGCCAGTTCCAGCCTGGACAGCAGGGCCTGTTCTCGCGGCTGAAGGACGCGTTCAACGGGCGCTGAGCGGGTGGGCCCGCGCTGCTGGGGGTCCGGGGGTCGTCCCCCGGGCAAGCACGGTCAGCCGGGGCAGCAGGGCCTGTTCTCGCGGTTGAAGGACGCGTTCAACGGGCGCTGAGCGGACGCGTGGACGGGCGACGCGGACGGACGGCGGGTCCGTCCGGCGTGACCCCTGGGTGAGAGGGGCGGCACTCTGAGTGCCGCCCCTTTCCCGTGGGCGGGGAGGGGCATGACACGATGCCCATATGTCCACCACCGCACTGAACGATCTCTTCCGGTACCCGATCGTGCAGGCCCCCATGGCGGGTGGCGCCTCCTGTCCCGCGCTCGTCGGCGCCGTCGCGGAGGCCGGCGCGCTCGGCTTCCTCGCCGCCGGCTACAAGACGGCCGGCAGCCTCTACCAGGAGATCAAACAGGTGCGCGGGCTGACCGGACGGCCCTTCGGGGTCAACGTCTTCATGCCCCAGACCGGACCCGGCGCCGACCCTGCGGCCGTCGAGGTCTACCGGCACCAGCTCGCCGGGGAGGCCGGCTGGTACGAGACCGCGCTCGGCGACCCCGACTCCGGCCGTGACGACGGGTACGAGTCCAAGCTGGCGATCCTCCTGGAGGACCCCGTCCCCGTCGTCTCCTTCACCTTCGGCTGCCCGGCGCCCGAGACCTTCGAGGCCTTCGCCCGCGCCGGTACGTACACGCTCGTCACCGTCACCTCCGCCGAGGAGGCCCGCACGGCCCAGGCGGCCGGGGCCGACGCGCTGTGCGTCCAGGGCGTCGAGGCGGGCGGCCACCAGGGCTCGTACCGCGACGACCCGGCCGAGCAGCAGCCCGGCACCGGGCTGCTCGCCCTCCTCGCCCAGGTCCGGGAGGCGACCGCGCTGCCGCTCGTCGCGGCCGGCGGGCTCATGCGCGGCGAGCAGATCGCCGCCGTTCTCGCCGCCGGGGCCGCCGCCGCCCAGCTCGGCACCGCCTTCCTCGGCTGCCCCGAGTCCGGCGCCCACCCGCTGCACAAGCGGGCCCTGACCGACCCGCTCTTCACCCGGACCGCCCTCACCCGGGCCTTCTCCGGCCGGCCGGCCCGCGGGCTCGTCAACCGCTTCATGCGCGAGCACGGCCCGTACGCCCCCGCCGCCTATCCCGAGATCCACCACCTCACCGCCCCGCTGCGGAAGGCCGCGGCCGCCGCCGGCGACGCCCAGGGCATGTCCCTGTGGGCGGGCCAGGGCCACCGGCTGGCCCGCGAACTGCCCGCCGGGGAGCTCGTCGAGGTGCTCGCCGCCGAACTCGACACCGCCCTCACCGAACTCGCCGACCCGGCCCCCAGGAGTGCCCCATGACCGCCCCCGTCTTCGTCGTCGACACGATCCCGGACACCCGGCTGTTCACCCTGGACGGGCCCGAGGGCCGGCACGCCGTCTCCGTGAAGCGGCTCCAGCCGGGCGAGGACGTCGTCCTGACCGACGGCCGGGGCCGCTGGCTCGACTGCGTGGTGTTCGGCGTGGAGGGCAAGGACCGGCTGACCGTGGAGATTTCGTCGGTGTACGAGGACCCCGAGGAGCAGCCGCACCTCACCGTCGTCCAGGCCCTCCCCAAGGGCGACCGCGGCGAGCTCGCCGTCGAGACCATGACCGAGACCGGCGTCGACGCGATCGTGCCGTGGGCGGCCTCCCGCTGCATCACCCAGTGGCGCGGCGACCGCGGCCTCAAGGCGCTCGCCAAGTGGCGCTCCACCGCCCGCGAGGCCGGCAAGCAGTCCCGCCGCACCCGCTTCCCCGAGGTCGCCGACCTGATGACGACCAAGCAGGTCGCCCAGCTCCTCGCCACCGCCGACTTCACGGCCGTGCTGCACGAGGACCGCGACCACCCGAGCGGCGCCCTCGCCACCGCCGAACTCCCCGCGAAGGGCTCGATCGTGCTCGTCGTCGGCCCCGAGGGCGGGGTCTCCCCGGAGGAGCTGGCCGCCTTCGAGGCGGCGGGCGCGAAGCCGTACCGCCTCGGCCGGAGCGTGCTGCGGACCTCCACGGCGGGCACGGCGGCCACCGCCCTCGTCCTCGCCCGCACCGGCCGCTGGAGCTGAAACCGGTCCCGCGGGGGACCCGCTGTCCAAGCGCCCGGGGTCTTTTCTAGGCTGACCCCCATGGCCGACGAGTCCCCCCTGATCCGCAGTCTGCGCGCCGCGGTCGCCGCCGCGCCCGGCGACGTGCCCCTGCGCCTCCACTTCGCCGAACTCCTCCTCGCCGAGGGGCGGAACGACGAAGCCGTCACGGAGGCGGCCGTCGCCCTCCAGCACGCCCCGGGGGACGCCGCCGCCCGCGCGCTGATGGTCCGCGCCATGGGCGTGCCGCCGGCCCCGCCCGCGCCGGAGCCGCCTGCGCCACCGGTCGTACCGCGGGCGCCCGAGGTCCCGCCCGTGTCGCAGGCCCCGGCCGCCCCCGAACCGCCGGAGACCGGGAACTCCTTCGACTGGGCCGCCGCCGAGGAGCAGGTGTCGGACCTCGTCGGGCCGCGGTTCCTGGAGGAGCCGCAGGCCGACGGCGGGGACGGGCTCGCCTGGGACGTCGACGCGCCCGGAGCCGTCCGCCTCGCCGACGTCGGCGGCATGACCGACGTCAAGGAACGGCTCGAAGCCGCCTTCCTCGCCCCCATGCGCAACCCCGAACTCCGCCGCCTCTACGGCAAGTCGCTCCGCGGCGGACTGCTCCTCTACGGCCCTCCCGGCTGCGGCAAGACCTTCATCGCCCGCGCCGTCGCCGGCGAACTCGGCGCGAACTTCCTCACCGTCTCCCTCTCCGACGTCCTCGACATGTGGATCGGGGCCTCCGAGAAGAACGTCCACGACATCTTCGAGACCGCCCGCCGCCAGGCCCCCTGCGTGGTCTTCCTCGACGAGCTCGACGCCCTCGGCGGCAAGCGCTCCCGCACCCACAACAACGGGCTGCGCAACGTCGTCAACCAGCTCCTCACCGAGCTCGACGGCATCGCCTCCGGGGCCGGCAACGAGGGGGTCTTCGTCCTCGCCGCCACCAACGTGCCCTGGGACGTCGACATCGCCCTGCGCCGCCCGGGCCGGCTCGACCGCACCCTGCTCGTCCTGCCGCCCGACGCGCCGGCCCGCGAGGCGATCCTCCGCTACCACCTGCGCGAGCGGCCCATCGAGGCGATCGACCTCGGCAAGCTCGTCAAGGCCACCGAGGACTTCTCCGGCGCCGACCTCGCCCACCTGTGCGAGTCCGCCGCCGAGGCCGCCCTCCTCGACTCCGCCCGCACCGGCTCCGTCCGCCTCATCACCACCAAGGACCTGCTCGGCGCGGCCAAGCAGCTGAGGCCGTCCACCGAACCGTGGTTCGCGGCCGCCCGGAACGTCGCCATGTTCGCCAACGAGGGCGGTCTCTACGACGACCTCCTCGCCTACCTGAAGCGGAAGCGCAAGCTGTGACCACCCCCGCCACGCCCTCCGCGCTCGCCCGGGCCGAGGCGCTGTACGAGGCCGGCCGGTACGAGCAGGCCGGGGAGCTGGCCGCCCGGCACCTCGCCGGCGACCCCGAGGACGCCGAGGCGCTCACCCTGCTCGCCCGCTGCCTGCACCGGGCGGGGAACCACCCGGCCGCCCTCGCCGCCGTCGAGCAGGCGCTGCGCGCCGAGCCCGAGCTGATCGGGGCGCACCTGATGCGCACCCAGATCCTGCTCGCCCTCAAGCGGTACGGGGAGGCCGAGGCCGCCGCCCACCGCGCGGTCGAGCTGGCCCCGCAGTTCTGGGGCAGCCACTACGCGCTGGGCACCGCGCTCGCCGAGACCGCCCAGGCCGGCCGCGGCCGCGACCGGGCCCGGCTCGCCGCCGCCTACGAGGCCGCCCGGACCGCCGTCGCCCTCGGCCCCGAGGAGGACGCCGCCCACTTCCTCGTCGGCCTCACCGCCCAGCGGCGCGGCGACCACGCCACCGCCCGGCGGGCGTACGAGACGACCCTGCGGCTCAACCCGCAGAGCAGCGAGGCCCACAACAACCTGTCGCTGGTGCGGCTGCGGCGCCGCTGGCTGCGACGCGGGGCCTGGACACAGGCCGCCGAGGGCTTCGTCGCCTCCGCCGCGCTCGACCTCGACGACCGCAAGGCCCGGTTCAACCTGGAGGGGATGGCCTGGGGCGTCGCCGCCGGAGCCCGCTGGGTCGCCCTCGTCGGCTTCGTCGCCGCCGCGCTCGGCTCCGCCCCGCTCCGCACCGGCGCGACCGGCGCCGACGCCTTCGTTCCCTTCGCCCTCGGGGCCGCGGTCCTCGCCGGCGCCTGGGGCGGCTGGGCGGTGTGGATGGCCCGCCGGGTGCCGCCGCGGCTGCGCCGCCCGATGCTGCTCGTCGCCCGCAACTGCCGGCCGGTGCTCGCGATGGCCGCCGCCGTCGGCCTCCTCGGCCTGTACTCGGCGGTGGCCATGGCGCTGTGGACGCTCGACGCCGGGGTGGTCGGAGGGCTCGGGACACCGCTCTTCTGGGCCGTCGTCCTCACCTACTGGGTGAGCCGCTCGGCCCTCAACCGGCGGATGCCCAAGGACTGACCGGGGCGGCGGATAGCATGCCTCCGTACCGACTTTCACCAGGCGAGGAGGCCCGAGGCCATGGCCGGAGAGCCGCAGAGCGACTGCTTGTTCTGCAAGATCGTGGCGGGGGAGGTGCCGGCGACGATCGTCCGCGAGACCGAGACCACGCTGGCCTTCCGCGACATCAACCCGCAGGCGCCCACCCACGTCCTCGTCATCCCGCGCCTCCACCACCCGGACGCCGCGACGCTCGCCGCCGCCGCGCCGTCCGTCGCCGCCGACGTGCTGCGCGAGGCCGGCGAGGTCGCCGCGCAGGAGAAGGTCGACGGCAGCGGCTACCGGGTCGTCTTCAACACCGGCACCGGAGCCGGCCAGACCGTCTTCCACGCGCACGCGCACGTGCTGGGCGGCCGCGGCCTCAACTGGCCCCCCGGATAGGCCCGTGTCCGTCCGCGAACTGGTCGTCCTCGGCACCGCCAGCCAGGTCCCGACCCGCCACCGCAACCACAACGGCTACGTGCTCCGCTGGGACGGCCACGGCATCCTCTTCGACCCGGGCGAGGGCACCCAGCGGCAGATGCTGCGGGCCGGGGTCGCCGCGCACGACCTGGACCGGATCTGCGTCACGCACTTCCACGGCGACCACTCGCTCGGCCTGGCCGGGGTGATCCAGCGGATCAACCTCGACCAGGTCCCGCACCCCGTCACCGCCCACTACCCGGAGAGCGGACGGCACTTCTTCGAGCGGCTGCGGTACGCCACCGCCTACCGCGAGACCGTGCGGCTGGCCGAGGCGCCGGTGGCGCGGGACGGCGTCCTCGCCGTCACCGACGCGTTCACCCTGGAGGCCCGCCGGCTCTCCCACCCCGTCGAGTCCTTCGGCTACCGGCTCGTCGAACCCGACGGGCGCCGGCTGCTGCCCGAGCGGCTCGCCGCGCACGGCATCAAGGGCCCCGACGTGGGCCGCATCCAGCGCGAGGGCGGCCTCGGCGGGGTCGGCCTCGACGAGGTGAGCGAGATCCGGCGCGGCCAGCGCTTCGCCTTCGTCATGGACACCCGGCTCTGTGACGGCGTGCACGCCCTCGCCGAGGGCGCCGACCTGCTGGTCATCGAGTCGACCTTCCTCGACGAGGACGTCCGGCTCGCCGAGGACCACGGCCACCTCACCGCGGGCCAGGCCGCCGCCGTCGCCCGCGACGCCGGGGTCCGCCACCTCGTCCTCACCCACTTCTCGCAGCGCTACTCCGACCCCTCGGAGTTCGAACGCCAGGCCCGGGCGGCCGGGTTCACCGGCGAGCTGAGCATCGCCCAGGACCTCATGAGGGTCCCCGTACCGAAACGAACGTGACCATGCCCGTACCCAAGGCCGAACTGCACCTCCACATCGAAGGCACCCTCGAACCCGAGCTGGCCTTCGCCCTCGCCGCCCGCAACGGCGTCACCCTGCCCTACGCGGACACCGAGGAGCTGCGCGCCGCCTACCGCTTCGGCGACCTCCAGTCCTTCCTGGACCTCTACTACGCCCTGATGACGGTCCTGCGGACCCCGGAGGACTTCACCGCGCTCACCGACGCCTACCTGGAGCGGGCCGCCGCCCAGGGCGTCCGGCACGCCGAGATCTTCTTCGACCCGCAGGCGCACACCGCCCGCGGCGTCCCCTTCGGCACCGTGATGGAGGGGCTGACCGCCTCCCTCGACCGGGCCGAGGAGCGGTACGGGATCTCCACCCGGCTCATCATGTGCTTCCTGCGCGACGAGTCCGCCGAGTCGGCGCTCGCCACCCTGGAGGCCGCGAAGCCGTACCTCGACCGGATCACCGGCGTCGGCCTCGACTCGGCCGAGGCGGGGAACCCGCCGGGCACGTTCCGCGCGGTGTACGAGGAGGCCGCCCGGCTCGGCCTGCGCCGGGTCGCGCACGCGGGCGAGGAGGGACCGGCCGCGTACGTCCGGGAGGCCCTCGACGTCCTCGGCGTGGAGCGGATCGACCACGGCCTGCGCTGCATGGAGGACCCGGAGCTCGTCGAGCGCCTCGTCCGCGAGCGGGTCCCGCTCACCCTCTGCCCGCTGTCCAACGTCCGCCTCCGGGTGATCGACACCCTCGCCGACCACCCGCTGCGGGAGATGCTGGACGCCGGTCTCCTCGTCACCGTCAACTCCGACGACCCCGCCTACTTCGGCGGCTACGCGGGCGACAACTACGACGGCGTCCGCGACGCCCTCGGCCTCACCGACGAGCAGCTCCGCACCCTGGCCCGCCACTCCTTCGAGGCGTCCTTCCTGGAGGACGACGAGCCGCGCCGCGCCCGCTGCCTCGCCGAGGTCGAGGCGTACGCGTTCTAGGACCCGGCCGTCCGGGCCCGCCCCGTCAGCCCCGGCCGGGGCGGGCCAGCCGGAAGGCGGACCTGGTGCGGCGGGCGGCCGTCGCCGGGGCCGGGATCGGGGCGATCTCCTGCTCGGGGGCGCCGACCTGGGGGAGGAGGGCCGTCGTCGGGGCCGTGCCCGCGACGAACGCGGCCGGGGCGCCGCCGCGGCGGCGGATCGAGCCGGGCACCAGGGGGCGGCCGGAGGCGTGCCGGGCCACCGCCGCCATCGGGCCGGCGACGAGCAGCAGCAGGGCGGCCAGGACCGCGCCCATGCCCGGGTAGCCGGCCGCCTCGGAGAGGAGGCTGCCGGCGACCGGGCCGCAGGCCGTGCCGAGCGAGGACGCCGAGCCGACCAGGACCGCCCAGCGGCCGCGCGGGTCGAGGGAGGCGGCGAGGCCGAGGAGGTACGAGAGGACCACCGGGTAGACGGCGTTCCAGAGGATCTCGCCGGTCGCGAAGGAGGCCAGGCCGCCGGCGGCCGAGCTGAGCAGCACGCAGGCCGCGATGAGGACCGTGCCGGCGCCGATCGGCACCGCCCGGCCGAGCCGCGAGCCGAGCGCCCCGGCCGCCGTCACCCCGGCCAGGCCCGCGCCGAGGGCCAGCGCGAAGACCGCGCCGACGGTCACCTCGGAGAGCCCCGCCTGGCCGGTGCCGATCCGGCCGCTCACGCCCCACAGGGCGTTCTGGGCGAGGGACCAGCACAGGATGCCGCCGGCCAGGACCGCCCCCGCCCGCCGGTACGGCAGCGGGCCCGCGGCCTCCGGGGCGGCGGCCGGCCCGTACGCGCGCGTGCCGGACGCCTTCGCCCCGTACGCGCGCCCGGCGCCCGGCAGCCGGCCCGTCGCTGGCCAGGCCAGGGCCGCCGCCCCCGCCAGCGCGAGCAGCGGCAGGGCGTGGCCGCCGCCGAGCTGGGGCAGCGTCAGGTACAGGGCGCCGGCCGTGGCCGAGACCGACAGGAGGCCCAGCGTCGAGGCCCGCTGCGGGTCCGGCCGGCCGGCGATCCCGGAGGCCGCCACGGCCGTCGCCGTCCCCGAGCCGAAGCCGCCGAGGACGACCCCGGCGACCACCAGCGGCACGGTGCCGGTCGCGGCGGCGGAGCCGTACCCCAGGGCCATCGCGAGGAGGCCGGCGCGGGCGGCCCGGCGCGGGCCGATCCGCTCCACGCGCGCGGCGAGCGCGAAACCGGCGCAGGCGGAGCCGAGCAGCAGCACCGAGCCCACCAGGCCGGCCCGGGCCGGGCCGAGGCCCAGTCCGGCGGCGAGCCGGCCGACGACGGTCGGCAGCAGGTACGGGGCGAGGTAACCGGCCGTGAAGAGGGCGACGAGGGCGACGAGCGCCCCGTGGGCGCGCGGGCGCGACGGCATGGGCGTTCCAGGAACTGAACGGGGGAATGAGACGGCGCCCGGTGATCCACGGGGTCGCGGCACCATGTGTATCAAGCGACCGAATGGGCGGAGAAGGCACTCTCCCCCGATTCATCCTGTGAGACAGGACACAATCGGTTTGGGTGGAGGAATCCGGGGTATCAAGCGGCGATCCGCCGCGCCACCCCCGTCGCCCCGACCCCATCGGGCACACTGTCCGGATCGGCACCCGGTGCCGATCCCGCCGCACCACGACCGGGGAGTTCGCCGTGAGCACAGCCAGCGGAGACCAGCGCGGAGACCAGAACGGAGACCGGAACGGGGACCGGGGCGCGCGCCCGTACGGGCCGGAGGCCGACATCGACCCGCTGGAGACCGTCCGCGAACCCGCCGACCCCGCCTGCGACGTCTTCCTCACCGGCACCGTCTTCCTCGACATCGTCTTCACCGGCCTCGACAGCGCCCCCGTCCGCGGCACCGAGTCCTGGGCCCGCGGCATGGGCTCCAGCCCCGGCGGCGTCGCCAACATGGCCACCGCCCTGGCCCGCCTCGGCCTGCGCACCTCCCTCGCCGCCGCCTTCGGCGACGACCACTACGGCGTGTACTGCTGGGACGCCCTCGAACAGGGCGAGGGCATCGACCTCGCGCTCTCCCGCACCGTCCCCGGCTGGCACTCCCCGGTCACCGTCTCCATGGCCTACGAGGGCGAGCGCACGATGGTCTCCCACGGCCACGAGGCCCCCCACCCGGACGGCGCCGCCGTCCTCCCGCCGCCCGCCCGCGCCGCCGTCGCCTCCCTCGTCCCCGGCCGCCCCGAGGGGTGGGTCGCCCGCGCCGCCCGCTCCGGCGCCCGGATCTTCGCCGACGTCGGCTGGGACGACACCGGCCGCTGGGACCTGGCGGGCCTGCCCGACCTGGAGCACTGCGAGGCCTTCCTGCCCAACGCCGCCGAGGCGATGCGCTACACCCGCACCGACTGCCCCCGCGCCGCCGCCCGTGCGCTGGCCGACAAGGTCCGCTACGCCGTGGTCACCCTCGGTGCCGAGGGCGCCTACGCCGTCGACGGCGCCACCGGCGAGACCGCCGAGGTCCCCGCCATCCGCGTCGAGGCCCTCGACCCCACCGGCGCCGGCGACGTCTTCGTCGCCGGCTTCGTCACCGGCACCCTCGCCGACTGGCCGCTCGCCGACCGGCTCGCCTTCGCCGGGCTCACCGCCGCCCTCTCCGTCCAGGAGTTCGGCGGCTCCCTCTCCGCCCCCACCTGGACCGAGATC
The DNA here is from genome assembly GCF_040636735.1 of Streptomyces sp. NPDC035033. Lineage (NCBI taxonomy): Bacteria > Bacillati > Actinomycetota > Actinomycetes > Kitasatosporales > Streptomycetaceae > Streptomyces > Streptomyces sp. NPDC035033. The sequence goes on from NZ_JBEZUZ010000064.1 coordinate 26,611, forward strand.
GCCGCCTGGTGGCAGCACGTCCAGCGCGACGACCGCCAGGACCCCGAGGCGCTGCGGGCCCGCTACGCCTTCCTCGAAGCCCTCCTGCCCGCCCCGGCCCGCCCCTGGCCGCCCCGCCGGGCGGTGCCCACCATCGGTTTCCGCGCGGCCGTCCCGTAAACCGCTTCGGGCACACCGGCACCAGGTCGTAGGCTGGGGGGCGAGAGGTTGTCGACCCGCGAGAACCCCGCAGCAGGAGGTATGCGCAGGCCAGAGTGCCGGCCCATGACGCAGACACCCACAGCTCCCAACGGAACGCCGGGCGAGGCCCGCGCCCACTTCGCGGTGCCCGCCAAGCACCCCATGGTGACCGTCCTCGGTTCCGGCGACTCCCTGCTCCGCGTGATCGAACACGCCTTCCCCGACGTCGACATCCACGTCCGGGGCAACGAGGTCAGCGCGGTCGGCGACGCCAGGGAAGTCGCCCTCATCCAGCGCCTGTTCGACGAGATGATGCTGGTGCTCCGCACCGGACAGCCGATGACGGAGGACGCAGTGGAACGCTCCATCGCCATGCTCAAGGCGAGCGAGAACGGCGAAGGCGCCGAGGAGACCCCGGCGGAGGTCCTGACCCAGAACATCCTCTCCAGCCGCGGCCGCACCATCCGCCCCAAGACGCTCAACCAGAAGCGGTACGTCGACGCGATCGACAAGCACACGATCGTCTTCGGCATCGGCCCCGCCGGCACCGGCAAGACCTACCTGGCCATGGCCAAGGCCGTCCAGGCCCTCCAGTCCAAGCAGGTCACCCGCATCATCCTGACCCGCCCGGCGGTCGAGGCCGGCGAGCGCCTCGGCTTCCTCCCCGGCACCCTCTACGAGAAGATCGACCCGTACCTGCGGCCGCTCTACGACGCCCTGCACGACATGCTCGACCCGGACTCCATCCCCAAGCTGATGGCGAACGGGACGATCGAGGTCGCGCCGCTGGCGTACATGAGGGGCCGCACCCTGAACGACGCGTTCATCATCCTCGACGAGGCGCAGAACACGAACCCCGAGCAGATGAAGATGTTCCTCACCCGCCTCGGCTTCGACTCGAAGATCGTCATCACCGGTGACATCACCCAGGTCGACCTCCCCGGCGGCACGAAGAGCGGCCTGCGGCAGGTGCGGGACATCCTGGACGGGGTGCCCGACGTGCACTTCTCGACCCTCACGTCGCAGGATGTCGTCCGGCACAAGCTCGTCGGCCGTATCGTCGACGCGTACGAGAAGTACGACAGCGCCAACGAGCAGCGCACCGGCCGCAACGGGAAGTAGAAGCACCGCACATGTCGATCGACGTCAACAACGAGTCCGGCACCGAGGTCGACGAGCAGGCGATCCTCGACATCGCCCGCTACGCCCTCGGGCGGATGCGCATCCACCCCCTCTCCGAACTCTCGGTGATCGTGGTGGACGCGGAGGCGATGGAGCAGCTCCACATCCAGTGGATGGACCTGCCGGGCCCGACCGACGTCATGTCCTTCCCGATGGACGAGCTGCGCCCGCCGGCCAAGGACGACGAGGAGCCCCCGCAGGGGCTCCTCGGCGACATCGTGCTCTGCCCCGAGGTCGCGAAGAAGCAGGGCGAGGACGCCCCGACCAAGCACTCCATGGACGAGGAGCTCCAGCTCCTCACCGTCCACGGCGTCCTCCACCTGCTCGGCTACGACCACGAGGAGCCGGACGAGAAGGCCGAGATGTTCGGCCTCCAGGCGGCGATCGTCGACGGCTGGCGCGCCGAGAAGGGCCTCACCGGCCCGTCCCCGGCCCCCACCGTCAACTGACCCCGCGCGCCCGATGAGCATCCAGCTGATCCTCGGCGCGGTCGCCCTGGTCGTCGTCGCCTGGCTCGCCGCCTGCGCCGAGGCCGGGCTCGCCCGCGTCTCCAGCTTCCGCGCCGCCGAGGCCGTCCGCTCCGGGCGGCGCGGCGCCGGGAAGCTCGCCCAGGTCGCCGCCGACCCCACCCGCTACCTCAACGTGGCGCTGCTGGTCCGCGTCGCCTGCGAGATGGCGGCCGGCGTCCTCGTCACCTACGCCTGCCTGGAGTACTTCCCGGAGACCTGGGAGGCGCTGCTCGTCGCCATCGCCGTGATGGTCCTGGTCAGCTACGTGGCGGTCGGCGTCTCTCCGCGCACCATCGGCCGCCAGCACCCGATGAGCACGGCGACCGCCGCCGCGTACGTCCTCGTCCCGCTGGCCCGGATCATGGGCCCGGTGCCGCAGCTGCTGATCCTCATCGGCAACGCGCTCACCCCCGGCAAGGGCTTCCGCAAGGGCCCCTTCGCCTCCGAGGCCGAGCTGCGGGCGATGGTCGACCTCGCCGAGCAGGAGTCGCTGATCGAGGACGAGGAGCGCCGGATGGTGCACTCGGTCTTCGAGCTGGGCGACACCCTGGTCCGCGAGGTGATGGTGCCGCGCACCGACCTCGTCTGCATCGAGCGGTACAAGACCGTCCGGCAGGCCCTCACCCTCGCCCTGCGCTCCGGCTTCTCCCGGATCCCGGTGACGGGGGAGAACGAGGACGACGTCGTCGGCATCGTGTACCTGAAGGACCTGGTCAGGAAGACGCACATCAACCGCGACGCCGAGGCCGACCTGGTCTCCACCGCGATGCGCGCGGCCGCCTTCGTCCCCGACACCAAGAACGCGGGCGACCTGCTGCGCGAGATGCAGCAGGAGCGCAACCACGTCGCCGTCGTCATCGACGAGTACGGCGGCACGGCCGGCATCGTCACCATCGAGGACATCCTGGAGGAGATCGTCGGCGAGATCACCGACGAGTACGACCGGGAGCTGCCGCCCGTCCAGGAGCTGGGCGACGACCGCCACCGGGTCACCGCCCGCCTCGACATCGGCGACCTCGGCGAGCTCTACGGCTTCGGCCCCGACGAGTTCGACGACGAGGACGTGGAGACGGTCGGCGGTCTGCTCGCCAAGGCGCTCGGCCGCGTCCCGATCTCCGGCGCCTCGGCCGTCGTCGCCCTGCCGGACGGACGGGAGCTGCGGCTGACCGCCGAGGCGTCGGCCGGCCGCCGGAACAAGATCGTCACGGTGCTCGTCGAGCCGGTCGTCCCGGCCGGTGCGGAGGGGGAGGGCCGGGAGTGACCCCGGAGCGGCTGCGCGCCTTCTGCCTGGAGTTCGACGACGCGACCGAGGAGTTCCCCTTCGGGCCCGGGATCTCCGTCTTCAAGGTGGCGGGGAAGATGTTCGCGCTCTCCTGGATCGACGCCGAGCCGCTGCGGGTCAACCTCAAGTGCGATCCGGAGGACGCCGTGCGGCTCCGCGAGGAGCACCCGGCGATCACCCCCGGCTACCACATGAACAAGCGCCACTGGAACACCGTGGAGGTGGCCGCGCTCCCGGACCGGATGGTCCGGGAGCTGATCGAGGACTCGTACGACCTGGTCGTCGCCGGCCTGCCGAAGGCGGTACGGCTCCGCCTCGACCGGCCGTGACTCACCGGGAGCGGCGCAGGCCCAGCGCGACCAGGACCGCCGCGCCCAGCACGATCGCCGCGTCCAGGGCGACGACCGTGCGCACCCCGTCGTAGAGGCTGCCGCCGGTGGTGGCGAGGACGCCCAGCATCGGGATGCCGACGGTCAGGCCGACCTGCTGGGTGGTGGTGACGAGGCCGGTCGCCAGCCCCTGCTCCTCGTCGCGGACGCCCGAGGTGACCGTCAGGCCGTACGCGATGATCGCGCCGAGGTGGAACATCGAGGCGAGGGTGACGGCGGCGGTCGCCAGGACCGCCCCCGCGTGCTCGCCGACGCCGAGCAGCGCCGCCGTGAGGACCGCCTGTCCGGCGAGGGAGACCACCAGGGTGCGGCGGGCGCCGATCCGTCCGACCACCTTCGGCGTGAGCGTGCCGGCCAGGACCGAGAAGGCACCCTGGATCCCGAAGACGACGCCGGTGGCGAAGGCCGAGAGCTCCAGCGTCTCCTGGAGGTACAGGGTCAGCACGAAGACGATCGTCGACATCATCGAGAAGGTGACCAGCCCGCCGAGGTTGCCGAAGGCGACCGTGCGCCGGCGCAGCATCGGCAGCGAGACCAGCGGCGCCGGGTGCCGGGACTCGACGACCACGAAGGCGGCCAGCAGGACCAGGCCGGCGGCCAGGGTCACCAGGACGTCGGCGCCGCCGAAGCCGTGTTCGGCCGCGGTGGTCAGGGCGTAGATCAGGGCGAGCAGGCCGGCGGTGACGGTGGCCGCGCCGGGCACGTCGAGCCGGGGCCGGTCCGGGGTGCGCGACTCGGTGAGCAGGCCGGGGGCGAGCGGCAGCACGACCAGCGCGAAGACGGCGAGCAGGCCCATGGTGGAGCGCCAGCCGAGGGTCTCGGTCATGACGCCGCCGAGGACCATGCCGATGGTGAAGCCCAGCGACATGAGGGTGCCGGAGATGCCGAGCGCCCGGTCGCGCAGGGGGCCCTCGGGGAAGGAGGTGGTGAGCAGGGACATGCCGGTGGGCACGATCGCGGCGGCCCCGACGCCCTGGAGGGCGCGGCCGGCGAGGAAGGAGGCCGGGTCCCAGGCGACGGTGGCGAGCACCGAGGCGGCGGCGAAGAGGCCGAGGCCGCCGAGGAAGAACCGCTTGCGGCCGTAGAGGTCGCCGATCCGGCCGAAGAGCAGCAGGAAGCCGCCGGAGGGGAGGGCGAAGGCGGTGACGGCCCACTGGAGGGCGGAGCGGTCGAGGCCGAGGTCGGCGCCGAGGACCGGCAGGGCGACGTTGAGGACGGAGAAGTCGAGCGCCACGATGAACTGGGCGGCGCACAGGACGAAGAGGACGAGCCGGGCCCGTCCGTCGAGGGCGGGGGGCGCGGGGGTGACGGGGGCGGGGGCGGGCGGGGGAGTGGTCGCGGTTGCCATGGCCACGACTCTCCTGGCGCGGGAACAACCGCGGGGAGCGGGAACTTATCCTGTTGCACGCACCACCAGGCAATCCAGGGGGAGGAAGCTCACGTGGCCACGGCAGCGGAGAGCGACGCGTCGAAGCGGCACCGGCTGGGCGAACTGCGCGAGTTCCTGATGAGCCGCCGTGCCCGGGTCAGCCCGGCCGAGGCGGGGCTGCCGGACGGCGGCCGGCGGCGCACGCCGGGGCTGCGCCGCGAGGAGGTCGCCGTCCTCGCCGGCGTGGGGGTCAGCTGGTACCAGTGGCTCGAACAGGGCCGGGACATCACGGTCTCCCCGCAGGTGCTGGACGCGGTGGCGCGGGTGCTGAAGCTGAGCCCGGCGGAGCGCCGCCACCTGTACGTCCTCGCGGGGCTGAACCCGCCGGCGCTCGAACCGGCCCCGGAGGACCGGGACATGTGCGACGGGCTGCGGCGGCTGATCGACGCGTGGACGCCGTTCCCGGCGCACATCATGGACGCGTACTGGAACACGGTGATGTTCAACGAGGCGGCGGCCGCCGTGTTCGGGCTGCGCCCGGACGTCCACCGGAACTGCCTGATCGACTTCTTCACCGACGAGAGGTACCGGAGCCGGATGCGGGGCTGGGAGGAGCTGGCGCCGAAGGTGGTGGCGCAGTTCCGGTCGGCCTGCTCGGAGTGCCCGGACGACGACGGCTTCCGCGCGGTGGTCGAGGAGGCGAAGGCGGCGAGCGCCGAGTTCGCGGAGCTGTGGGAGCGCCGGGACATCCGGCCGGGCGGCCAGAACCGCAAGGAGATGGACCACCCGGTGGCGGGCCTCCTCGTCATGGAGGCCACCCAGCTGCGGGTGCCGGCCCGCCCGGACCTGGTGATCGTGCTGCACACGCCGCTGCCGGAGGCCGGGACGGCCGAGAAGCTGGAGTGGCTGGCCTCGCCGGAGGGCCGGCGGGGGGCGATGCACCCGGTGGCGGGCTGACCGGGCGGACGGGCCGGTCCGGCGGCGCACCCGGCGGCGGGCCGGTCCGGCGCGCCGACCTATGCTCGGTCCATGACACTCAGCAGTGAGCACGGCGACCTCGGCGCCGAGGACCTGAAGATCATCACGCTGGCGCGCAGCGCCCGCGCCCGCAACGGCGTGGCCGAGGGGGCCGCCGTACGCGACGAGACCGGCCGCACCTACGTCGCGGGCACGGTCGAGCTGGAGTCGCTGAAGCTGAGCGCCCTGCGGACGGCCGTGGCGATGGCCGTGGCGAGCGGGGCGCGGTCGCTGGAGGCGGCGGCCGTGGTGTCCGCCGCCGAGACCGCGTCCGACGAGGACCGGGCGGCCGTGCGGGACCTGGGCGGGCCGGAGACGCCGGTGCTGCTCGCGGGGCCGGACGGGCAGCTGCGGTCGGCCGTCACGGCGGGCTGAGCACCGTCCGCCGCACGTGCGGGGTCCGGCCGCGGCCGGACCCTTGCGCGTTTGTGAAGGATCTCCGCGACTTCTCTTGCCTTCCCGTGCCGTCTGCGTCTCAATAGGCGGCGGAGGGTCCGACGGACCGTCAGATCTCCGCCATCCCACGCAGCGCCCGCACCCCTGCGTTCGTCATCGGAAGGGGTACGAACTCGCCATGAGGAGAAGCATCTTGGGGGCGTCCGGGGCGCTCGCCGCCGGACTCGCCGCCGCGTCGCTCGCCTTCGCCCCCACGGCTTCGGCCGCCGTCTCGCCGGGCACGGCGACGGCCACGTACGACTGCGGGTCCTGGGGCGGCGGCACCGCCACCCTCACCATGACCCACTCCGGGAGCACGGCCCAGGTCTCCATCACCGCCCCCGTCACCACGCCGATCGCGGTCGGCGCGGACACGATCGGCTCCACGCTGGTCCTGGACAACACGACGGGTCCCGACCGGGTCTTCACCGGCAAGAAGAACCCGGCCATCCCGGCCGGCGGCACCGCGAAGCTCGGCCCGCTGACCGCCACCGGCGTGGTCGCCGGCGACAAGCTCAACTCGTACTTCGCCGGCGTCGCCCTCAAGCTGGTGATCTTCGGCGTCACGGTGAACTGCGACGCGGTGACCTCGCAGTCCCCGGGGCCGTTCGTCATCAGCTGAACCGCCGCACCACCCACGACCGGTGCCGCCGAGGGCGGCACCGGTTCCCGTCGTGCCCGGCACTCCGGAGAAGTCGCCAGATCCCCCGATCTTGACAGGATCTGATGGTGCATCAGCAAATGCCGTCCGTCGTTATTGACTTCTCTCGCCCCCCGCCCGTCAATGGCGCCCTCTCGATCCTCAGGAGGGGGCACTCACATGGCATTCACCCGAACCCGGGCGGCGGCCCGAAGACGGCGCTGGACCGCCGTCCTCGGCGCCACCGCCCTCGCGTTCGCGGCCGGCGGCGCGCTCGCCGCCCCGGCGCACGCGGTCGGCGCCGGGCAGTCGGTGGAATTCCCCACCCGCTGCGTCCCGCCGCCCATCGCGGGCATCCCGCCCATCGAGGGCGTCACCACCGCCGTGATCTCGGTCGACAACGCCAATCCCAAGGTCGGCGACACCGTCAACGTGACCTACTCGATCACCGAGCCCGCCGCGTCCAACCCGGTCGACCTCCCGCTCCCGGCCGACATCCTCACCCCGAGCGGCAAGGTCGTCCTCGGCGGCGCGCAGAGCGGCGCGGTCAGCGTCACCGGTCCCAAGAAGAACCCGCCGGTCCCCGGCAAGGGCGCCTTCCCGGGCTTCTCCATGACCGGCAGCTTCACGGTCACCGCGGCGGGCTCGATCACCCTCTCGCCCGGCGACTACAACATCCACACCAGCTACCTCATGGAGCTGGACACCCCGTGCACGGTGATCGACCCGCCCGCACCCGTCTCGCAGACGGTCCAGGCCGGCGACCAGTCCGTGCCCAACGAGCGGACCCTCGAACTCGGCGCCGCCTCCGGCGCGCCCGGCGTCCGGGTCACCGTCACCGGCGCCGCGTTCGCCCCGCTCACCGAGGTGACCGTGGCCGGCCGGGCCGGAGCCGCGGAGACCGCCGACCGGATGACCGTCACCACCGACAGCGAGGGCGGCTTCGTCGCCCGGCTCAAGGTGAACGACCCCGCCACCACCGGGATCGTCGCGTACGAGGGCGGCTCCTGGAACGCGGAGAAGGGCGCGGGCCCCCTCCCGTACCAGGTCGTCGACGACACCCCGACCCCGCCGAACAGCCAGAGGATCACGGCCACCGTCCGGGCGGGCGAACTGTCCATGACCCAGGCCGGCGACGCGGTCCCGCTCTCCGCGGTCGACTTCGGCCAGGGCGGCGCGGCCACCGGAGCCCTCCGGACGGTGACGGTCAAGGACTTCCGCGGCGGCCCCGCGGGCTGGTCCGTGACCGGCAAGGTCACCGACTTCACCGGCCCCGGCGGCGCCATCGGCGCCGACAAGCTGAGCTGGACCCCCGTCTGCGTCGCCAAGGAGGGCAGCCCCAGCGCCTGCGCGGCCGGCTCCGCCGGGCCCGTCGGCGCCGGCGCCACCCTCGCCTCCACGGCGAACGGCACGGTCACCGGCGGCGAGTTCACCGTCGACGCGGGACTCTCGCTGGACGTCCCGGCGTTCACCGCGCCCGGCTCCTACGCGGGCGTGCTCACGCTGACCCTGTCCTGACACCGGCCGGCGGGCCGGCCGGGCGCACCCCCGGCCGGCCCGCCGGCGACCCTCCACCCACTCCGCCCCACCGCACCCCCGGGGGTCCGCACCGTGCGACGCAAGCTGTACGCCCTCCTCCTGAGCGCCGTCCCGCTGCTCCTCGGGGCCCCGGCCGCCCAGGCCGCCGAGAACGGCGAGTGGGCCGTCTACCCGGCCGCCGCCCGGCTCGGCGAACGCCCCTACTTCGTCCTCACCGCCGATCCCGGCGCCACCCTCCGCGACGAGGTCACCGTCGCCAACAAGACGGCCGCCCCGCTCACCTTCCGGCTCTACGGGGCCGACGCCTACAACACCGAACGCGACGGCGGCTTCGCCGTCCGCACCCTGAAGGAGGAACAGACCGGCGCCGGCGCCTGGATCACCCCCGAGCGCACCACCGTCACCGTCCCGCCCCGCTCCGCCGTCACCGTCCCCTTCACCCTCGCCGTCCCCGCCGACGCCGACCCCGGCGACCACCCCGGCGCGCTGGTCGCCCTCGACGAACGGATCACCCCCGGCGGCGGGGGCGCCGTCGCCATGGGCGTCCAGCGGGCCGTCGCCGCCCGCGTCTACCTCAAGGTCAGCGGCCCGGCCGTGCCCGCCCTCGCCGTCGAGGACGTCACCCTGGAACAGGACCGGCCGCTCGTCCCCGGCACCCGGGACTCCACAGCCCTCGTCACGTACACCCTCCACAACCGCGGCAACGTCACCCTCAGCCCCAGGGTCGTCCTCAGCGCCGAGGGGCTCTTCGGCCGGACCCTGCTCGCACGCGACCTCGACCGGCTGCCGTCCGAGCTGCTGCCCCGGCAGCGGATCCGGCTGACCGAGCGGTGGACCGGCTCGCCGCAGCTCGACCGGGGCGTGGTGACCCTCACCGCCACCGCGAAGGACGTCCGCGAGAGCGCCACCGTCTCCTTCCTCGCCCTCCCTTGGCTGCTCGCCGCGGTGCTGCTCCTCGCCGCCGCCGGGGGCCTCGCCGCCCGCCGGATCCGGCGCCGCCGGGCCCGGCCGGGGCACTGATGTACGTGGGGCGGCCGCTCATCGGGGACAATGGCCCCCATGAGCGTGCGCCGTGATGAGACCGATGAGAACACCGCCCCCCACCGGGCGGGCTTCGCCTGCTTTGTCGGGCGCCCCAACGCGGGCAAGTCCACCCTCACCAACGCGCTGGTCGGCCAGAAGGTGGCGATCACCTCCAACCGCCCCCAGACCACCCGGCACACCGTGCGCGGCATCGTGCACCGGCCGGACGCCCAGCTGATCCTGGTCGACACCCCCGGCCTCCACAAGCCGCGCACCCTCCTCGGCGAGCGGCTCAACGACGTCGTCCGCACCACCTGGGCCGAGGTCGACGTGATCGGCTTCTGCCTGCCCGCCGACCAGAAGCTCGGCCCCGGCGACCGCTTCATCGCCAAGGAGCTCGCCGGGATCAAGAAGACCCCCAAGGTCGCCATCGTCACCAAGACCGACCTGGTCGACTCCAAGACCCTCGCCGAGCAGCTGATCGCCATCGACCGGCTCGGCAAGGAGCTCGGCATCGAGTGGGCCGAGATCGTGCCCGTCTCCGCCGTCGGCGACAAGCAGGTCCAGCTCGTCGCCGACCTGCTCATCCCGCTCCTCCCGGAGTCCCCGCCGCTCTACCCGGAGGGCGACCTCACGGACGAGCCGGAGCAGGTCATGGTCGCCGAGCTGATCCGCGAGGCCGCGCTCGAAGGCGTCCGCGACGAGCTGCCGCACTCCATCGCGGTCGTCGTCGAGGAGATGATCCCGCGCGAGGGCCGCCCCGCGGACCGGCCGCTGCTCGACATCCACGCCAACGTGTACATCGAGCGCCCCAGCCAGAAGGGCATCATCATCGGCCCCAAGGGCAGCCGCCTGAAGGAGGTCGGGATGAAGTCCCGCAAGCACATCGAGGCGCTCCTCGGCACCCCGGTCTTCCTCGACCTGCACGTCAAGGTCGCCAAGGACTGGCAGCGCGACCCCAAGCAGCTCCGCCGCCTGGGCTTCTAGCGGTGCTCGACACCGCGACGGAACGCTTCGCCGACGCGGCGGCCGCCCTGCCGCCCGCCGCCCTCGCCACCGCCTGGGACCGCATGGTCGACGACCGGTCCCGGGGCGGCCGGGAGGCGTCCCGCGCGGCGCGGCCGTCGGCGGCGCGGGACTCGGCGCTCGTGCACCGGGTCCGCTCGGCGCTGCTGCCCCGCGCCGACGAGCTGAACGGCCACCTCGACGGCCTCCACTCCGACGCGAAGTCCGCGATCTGCATCGCCTCCCGCGCGGTCCTCACGCGCGGGAGGCTCACCCCGGAGCAGTACGCCCTCCTCACCGCGCCCTTCACCGCCCTCGGCGTCCCCGCGCCCCCGCACCCGACCATGGACCTGCCCTGAACCGGCGTGCCAGCATGACGCCGTGACGAAGATCAGCAAGGGGGAGGACCTGCCGGACTCCGGGCAGACAGGGCAGGCCGGACCCGTTCCGCTGGACATCCCGGGCGTCGGCAAGTCGTCGGGCGCGGGTACGGATACGGGTTCGGCTGCGGGCTCGGGTTCGGGCTCGGGTACGGGTTCGGCCGCGGGCCGGGGCGCCGACTCGGGTTCGGCTGCGGGCTCGGGTTCGGGCTCCGCCGCGGGCGGCGCACCGGCCGTCGGGGCCGGCTCGCCGGGGGAGGACCTCGCGCGGCCCCCGCGCCGGGTCGACGCGGCGGACGGCGGATGGTGGGCGGAGCTGATCGTTCCCTCGCCCGAGGCCCCGGGGCCCGAGGCGGCCGCGGCCGCCGGGCTCCTCGCCGGCGAGTTCGAGCCCCTCGTGTACACCGGCAGGGACGACGCCAAGTTCGCCATGGAGGAGAAGCCCCCGCCCGGTTACGTCCTGGTCGAGTACGCCTGGAAGGGTCGTTTCTTCTCCCTGCACTCCATCGACTGGAACGGCAGGGAGGCCGTCTCGCTCGGGGGCGCGCACGTGCCCCGCGGGTCCGGGCGGCGGGTGATGTGGTGCGACAGCCTGTACCCGCTGCGTTTCGCCGTCTCCTGCGGGGACCACGACGACTGGGTGGTCGTGGTCCGGCCGGTGAGCGGGGTGCGCGAGCTCGGCCGGGGAGCCACCGGACGGGGCTCCGACGTGCTGCTCCACACGGGGCCCGCCGCCGAACTGGTCTCCCGGCTGCGACCGGCGAAGGAGCAGGGCTCCCTGAGCGTCCGGGGTCACGGGCCGCGCCGCCCCGGCGCTCCCGCCCCGTTCCCGCACACGCTGGCGAGCGGCTACGACCGGAGCCCGAAGGACAGGCGGGCACTGCCCGAGGGGCCCCTCTTCGTGGAGGTCGCCGAAGCCTGGGGCGACTGGTCCCTGGAGGTCCGGGACCCCGGTGAGGCCCCGCCCGCCGAGGAGAAGCGCCCCGGCTTCTGGAGCCGCCTGTTCGGGCGGTAGGTCAGGCGCCTTCCTTGAGAACCCTCGTCACGAGGGTCCGCTGGGCGTCTGTGAGGTGGGGGTCGGCGCACCGCACGGTCCGGCCGTCGACGGTGATCTCGTACGCGAAGCCGTCCGGGACCACCCGGACGGCCTCCGGGCCGGTGAGGACGGCGGAGGCCAGGGACTCCCACTCGGGGCCCGAGACCTCCACCTCCGCCGACCGCTCGATGCCCGCGAAACCACCGGTGCGCCGCACTCGAATCCGCATGGGGACTGTCTACCAGCCGGCTCAGTCGACCGGCAGGCCCACGGCCGCCCACGCCTTCGTCACGGCCTGGAGCTCCGCCGCGTCGCCGTACCGGGCCTTCGCCGCCGCCGCGGTCGCCGCCGCGAACTCGGTGAACCGCGTCTCCGGGGTCAGCGCGCCGCCCGTCATGACGTCGTACCAGATCTGCCCGGCCCGCTCCCAGGCGTTGCCGCCCAGCTCGGTCGCCAGCAGGTGGAAGGCGCGGTTGGGGATGCCGGAGTTGATGTGGACGCCGCCGTTGTCCCGGCTGGTGCGGACGTAGTCGTCCATGTGGCCGGGCTGCGGGTCCTTGCCGAGGACGTCGTCGTCGTACGCGGTCCCCGGCTCCTTCATCGAGCGCAGCGCCGTGCCCCGGTCGACGCCCGGGCCGAGCAGCCCGGCGCCGATCAGCCAGTCCGCCTCGGCGGCGCTCTGGCCGAGGGCGTACTGCTTGACCAGCGCGCCGAAGACGTCGGAGACGGACTCGTTGAGCGCGCCGGACTGCCCGTAGTACTCCAGGTTCGCCGTGTGCTGGGTGAAGCCGTGGGCGAGCTCGTGGCCGATGACGTCGACCGGGAGGGTGAAGTCGAGGAAGAGGTCGCCGTCGCCGTCGCCGAAGACCATCTGGCTGCCGTCCCAGAAGGCGTTGGCGTAGTCGACGCCGTAGTGGACGGTCGCGTCCAGGGGCATGCCGGTCCCGTCCATCGAGTCCCGGCCGTAGACCTGCAGAAAGAGGTCGAAGGTGGCGCCGAGGCCGGCGTGGGCGCGGTTGACGGTCGCGTCCCCGACGGGGGCGTCGCCCTCGGCGCGGACCTTGCGCCCGGGCAGGGTCTCGGTGTGCTCGGCGTCGTAGACGGTGCGCTTGGGGGTGCCGGTGGGCACGGACGCGGGCTGCGTGGCCCGCAGGGTGGTCATCCGGCGGCGGGTGCGGAGGGCGGAGTCGGCCTGGAGGGTGCGCTGGGCGGACTCGTGGCCGTCCTGGGCCAGCTTGTCGAGGATGTGGGGCGGGACGATGGTGCAGAAGACGGAGGTCATACCCGGCAATGTGGCACTGCGCGACACACCTGTCACGAGGTGTGACGAGGATTGGCGAAATGGAGTGATGGGCCACCTTTCGGCCTTGACGTCGGCGCCGTCCCGCATACTGGAACAGGACGTCCGCCTTCCTCGGACCTGGGCTATGGTGACGCACATCATGCGTTTCGGGCTGCTTCTCCTTAGCTGCCGCGGCGAGGGCCTGTAGTCGTAGGCCGACCCCCTCCCCGCGGGTTTCGGTGTTGCGTTCGACAGTCGGCCGTCCCTTCCAAGGACACCCCCGAGGAGCCCTACGCAATGTCTCAGTCGCCCTTCGTCAGCCGCCCGACGCCGGTCACCAACGCGACGCACACCCAGAAGCCGTCCGGGATGCCGATCCACAAGTACGGCCGGTACGAGGCCGTCGAGATCCCCGACCGCACCTGGCCCGAGCAGCGGATCACCAAGGCGCCCCGCTGGCTGTCGACCGACCTGCGCGACGGCAACCAGGCCCTGATCGACCCGATGTCGCCGGCCCGCAAGCGCGAGATGTTCGACCTGCTGGTACGCCTGGGCTACAAGGAGATCGAGGTCGGCTTCCCGTCCTCCGGCGAGACCGACTTCGCCTTCGTCCGCTCCATCATCGAAGAGGGCGCGATCCCGGACGACGTCACCATCTCCGTCCTGACCCAGGCCCGCGAGGACCTGATCGAGCGGACCGTGGAGTCCCTGGTCGGCGCCAAGCGCGCCACCGTCCACCTGTACAACGCCACCGCGCCGACCTTCCGCCGGGTCGTCTTCCGCGGCTCCAAGGACGACATCAAGCAGATCGCCGTCGACGGCACCCGCCTGGTGATGGAGTACGCCGAGAAGCTGCTGGGCCCGGAGACCGTCTTCGGCTACCAGTACAGCCCGGAGATCTTCACCGACACCGAGCTGGACTTCGCCCTGGAGGTCTGCGAGGCGGTCTGCGACGTGTGGCAGCCCGGCCCCGGCCGCGAGATCATCCTCAACCTGCCCGCCACCGTGGAGCGTTCGACACCGTCCACGCACGCGGACCGCTTCGAGTGGATGTCCCGCCACCTGACCCGCCGCGAGTACGTCTGCCTGTCCGTGCACCCGCACAACGACCGCGGCACCGCCGTCGCCGCCGCCGAGCTGGCCCTGATGGCCGGCGCCGACCGCATCGAGGGCTGCCTGTTCGGCCAGGGCGAGCGGACCGGCAACGTCGACCTGGTCACCCTGGGCATGAACCTGTTCAGCCAGGGCGTCGACCCGCAGATCGACTTCTCGCAGATCGACGAGATCCGCCGCACCAGCGAGTACTGCAACCAGATGGAGGTCCACCCGCGCCACCCCTACGCGGGCGACCTGGTCTACACCGCCTTCTCCGGCTCCCACCAGGACGCCATCAAGAAGGGCTTCGACGCCATGGAGGCCGACGCGGCCGCCCAGGGCAAGACCGTCGACGAGATCGAGTGGGCCGTGCCGTACCTGCCCATCGACCCCAAGGACGTCGGCCGCTCCTACGAGGCCGTCATCCGCGTCAACTCGCAGTCCGGCAAGGGCGGCATCGCGTACGTCCTGAAGAACGACCACAAGCTGGACCTGCCCCGCCGGATGCAGATCGAGTTCTCCCGGATCATCCAGGCCAAGACCGACGCCGAGGGCGGCGAGGTCACCCCGGCGCAGATCTGGTCCGTCTTCCAGGACGAGTACCTGCCCAACCCGGACAACGCCTGGGGGCGCATCCAGCTGCGCTCCGGCCAGTCCACCTCGGACACCGACGGCACGGACACGCTGCGCGTCGATGCGGTCGTCGACGGCGTCGACACCGTCCTGACCGGTTCCGGCAACGGTCCGATCTCCGCCTTCTTCGACGCCCTGCAGTCGATCGGCGTGGACGCCCGCCTGCTGGACTACCAGGAGCACACCATGAGCGAGGGCGCCTCCGCGCAGGCCGCCTCGTACATCGAGTGCGCCATCGACGGACGGGTGCTGTGGGGCATCGGCATCGACGCCAACACCACCCGCGCCTCCCTGAAGGCGGTCATCTCGGCGGTCAACCGCTCGGCCCGCTGACCTCCGGAATCTCACGCTCCGTGCGGCGCCCCGTTCCCTCGGTGAGGGGACGGGGCGCCGTCATATGTGAGGTGTGTCACGGTTTCAGGTTCGCTTAAGGAAGATCGTGGAGACATGCCGGAATCGGCGTCATATGCGGTGAGTTGACGGCACATCACGGCCTGGCGGATGGTACAGACCACTCCCCACGGGACCCCCCGCTTCTTCCCTCCCCGCACTCCCTGACCTGGAGTTCCGCATGCGCACGTCCGCTTCCGTGGCCACCGTCCTCGCGGTGACCGGAGCCGCCCTCGCCTGGGCCCCCGCCGCTTCCGCCACCACCACCGCGTGCGCGCCGAACCCGCTCGGCACGGCCGGGCTGTACGCGGAGTTCGTGGAGAAGGACTCGGTGCGCCACTCCGACTCCGAGGGCGCGGTCGCGGTCGGCGGCGACGCGGAGTTCGGCGACCCGAAGGCGCCCTCCGGCTTCTCCGTCGGCTACCGGCTCACCCCCGGCGACCTGGCCGAGCTCCCCGGCGGCCACAGCCTCGTCGTCGGCGGCACCCTCTCCGCCAACCAGGTCGTCCTCACCCGGGGCACCGGCATCGCCGGCAAGGTCGTGAACGCCTCCGGCGGCAAGAACTTCGGCGTCGACGGCCCGATCACCGAGGGCGCCTCCCCGGTCGACTTCGGCAAGGAGTTCACCGCCCTGCGGACCCTCTCGGCCGGCTGGGCGGGCCAGAAGCCCAACGGCACGGTCTCCGCCTCCGGCGACGGACTCTTCCTCGCCGGCACCGACACCGGCCTCAACGTCTTCGCCGTGGACGCCGCCGACCTCCAGAAGGCCCGCGCCATCACCCTGGACGTGCCCGTCGGCGCCTCCACCCTGGTGAACGTGCTCGGCGCCGCGTACGACATGAGCGCGCACGCCACCTACGGCGTCTACTACAAGAACGCCTCCGGCGGCCCCGCCGTCATCGACGACTACACCGTGCCGGACGCCTACCGGACGATCCGCTCCAAGCTGCTGTGGAACTTCCCGCAGGCCACCACCGTGAAGAAGAACCACACCTCCTGGCCCGGCACGATCCTCGCCCCGAACGCCACCGTCCACCTCGGCGGCCCGGGCGTCGGCCCCGGCCACGTCAACGGCGCCGTCATCGCCGAGAACCTGGTCAGCGTGCCCGGCGCCGAGACCCACCAGATGACCTTCGCCGGCTGCCTCCCGCAGGGCGAGACCCCCGGCCCGGCCGTCACCCCGGAGCCCCCGGAGCCGACCGAGACGCCGGTCCCCACCCCGCCGGCCACCACCGCGCCGCCCGCCACCCCGGCGCCCGGCGCCCCGGAGACCACCGGGCCCGCGCCGTCCGCGACGCCCGCCGCGACCACCTCCGGCGCCCCCTCCGCCACCCCCGCGGAGAGCGCCGGCGGCACCGCGCCCCCGGCCGCCCCCGAGGAGACCGGCGGGACGCCCTCCCCGGCCGCGACCACCCCGGAGGGTGATCTCGCGACGACGGGTTCGGCCATCGGACCCGGTGTCATCGGGGCGGCCGTCGGCGCCGTACTGATCGGCGGAGCCGTCCTGGCCTTCGCGAAGCGCCGCCGCCGGGCCTGAACCACCGGTGTCGTGTCTCGGCCATCTCCGGGGCGAAGTACGGACGAGGTGCTGACGTCCCCTCGAAGATGTGGCTAACATCACGCCAACGCACCGGCAGTGCAGCCGGGCCGTTGAGGAGGTGCGCGTGCGTTCTGCCAGGAAAACGCGTGGTGGGAAGCTGACCGTCTGCGGAATCCGCACCTCCTGGAACACGATCGGCGACGGCGACTTCTTCTGCGAGGAGTGCGGCGGCGACCGCAACTACCGGCGCCGCACCGGCCGCCGCCGGTTCGCCGTCCTCGGCGTCCCGCTGCTGCCCCGGGGCTGTACCGGCCCCGTGGTGGAGTGCGCCGCCTGCCGCACCCACTTCGGCACCGAGGTGCTGGAACGGCCGACCACCGGCCGCTTCTCGGCGATGCTCCGGGACGCCGTCCACACCGTCGCCCTCGCCGTGCTCGCGGCCGGCGGCACCGGCTCCCGCGAGGTCCTGGACCGGGCCGTGCACGCCGTCCGGTCCGCCGGGTACGCCGACTGCACGGCCGTCCAGCTCGTCGACCTGGTCGAGGCGCTGGAGGCCGACACCGGGCGGTTCATGCCCGAGATCAACCCCGAGGGCGCCCTCCTCGCCATCGAGATCCACGAGGCCGTCGCCCCGCTCACCCCGCACCTGGAGCCCGCCGGGCGGGAGGCGCTGCTGCTCCAGGCGGCCCGGATCGCGCTCGCCGACGGCGGCTACAGCCCGGCCGAGCAGGAGGTCCTGGGCACCGTCGGGACGGCCCTCGGCCTCCCGCCCGAGAACGTCCTGCGGCTCCTCGCCTCCGCCCGCACGGTGCCGTGACCGCCCCTCACGGGACGATGTTCTGGTTGAGCCGGAACACGTTGTCGGGGTCGTAGCGGCGCTTCACCTCCCGCAGCCGGCCGTAGTTCTGCCGGTAGTTGACCCGGACCCGGTCCTGGTCGTCGGTGTCCATGAAGTTCACGTACTCGCCGGCCTCGGTGTGCGGCCGCAGCGCCCGGTCGTAGGCGCGGGTCCACGCCACGTTCGCGGCCGTGCCGGACGGGTCGGTCCAGGTCGCGCCGATGGAGTGCGAGACGTCCGCGTCCCGGTAGGCGAAGGCGGTCTCCTCCGGCCCCGTCCGGTGGCAGGCGCCGTCGATCGGGAAGAGCGCGGTGTCCGACTCCATGGTCGGCATGGTCGCGCCGTACTCGACGTGCGCGGCGACCGCCCCGGCGGACAGGCCGCGGCTGAACTTCCCCTTCCAGTAGTGGTACAGCCCGGCGGGCAGCTGCTCGTCGAAGAGGGTGTTGACCAGCGGGTACGGCATCCGCTCCAGGAACCGGCCCAGCACCGGGCCCAGCCCGTCGAGGAGGGCCAGGACCTCGTCGTCCCGGTCGCGCGGGCCGCTGAAGCAGGTGAAGGCGGCGCAGATCGGGCGCCCGTGCCAGCGCTCCGGCAGGAACGGTTCCTCCGGGCCGAGGGCCAGCACCATGATGATGTTCAGCTCCTCCGGCGCGGCGGTGACCGCCTCGTACCAGGCGCGGATCACCGCCGGGTCCAGCGGGTAGCAGGTCATCCCGCCGAGCACGTCGGTCACCGGGTGCAGCCGGTAGCGGAACTCGGTCACCACCCCGAAGTTCCCGCCGCCGCCGCGCAGCGCCCAGAACAGGTCGGGCCGGCGCTCGGCGTCGCAGGAGACGAGGGTGCCGTCGGCGGTGACGACTTCCGCGCCGACGAGGTTGTCGCAGCTCAGCCCGTACCGGCGGGAGAGGTGGCCCATGCCGCCGCCGAGGGTGAGGCCGGCGATCCCGGTCGTGGAGATCACCCCGCCGGTGGTGGCGAGCCCGAAGGCGTGGGCGGCGTGGTTGAAGTCGCCCCAGGTGGCGCCGCCGCCGGCCCGGGCCGTCCGGGCCTCCGGGTCGACCCGTACCTCCCGCATCGGGGAGAGGTCCACCACCAGCCCGTCGTCGACCGTGCCGAAGCCGGCGACCGAGTGGGAGCCGCCGCGGACGGCGAGCGGGAGGCCGTGCTCCCGCGCGTGGCGGACCGCCGCGATCACGTCGCCGGCGTCCACGGCGCGGACGACGACGGCGGGCCGGCGGTCGTGCAGGGCGTTGTAGACCCGCCGGGACTCCTCGTACGAGGGGTGGCCGGGGGTGACGACGGTGCCGCGCACGGCACCGCGGAGCGCGTCCAGGGTCTCCGTCGATGTGGTCATGCTCCCGGTGTACGCGGGCGGTCCGGGCGGCCGCATCGCCCGTTCCGCCCATGTCGCGGGCCGGGCCCGGATGGGCCGTTCAGACCAGGCCGTGCGCGAAGGCCCAGGCGGTGGCGGCGGCGCGGGAGGAGACGCCCAGCTTGGCGAAGACGTTGTTGAGGTGCCGGGCGACGGTGTGCTCGGAGATGACGAGGGCGCGGGCGACGCCCTTGTTCGTCGCGCCCCCGGCGACCAGCCGCAGCACCTCGGCCTCGCGGGCGGTCAGCCCGCCGGGCAGCCGGGGCCGGGCCGCCGCGGGGCGGATCGAGAGGGCGGGGGCGGGGGGGGGGTGGTGGCGCCGCGGGGAGTAAGGCCGTTGGCTCGGC